>JBGVIB010000022.1:0-9988 GCA_045122835.1 Lachnospiraceae bacterium | reverse complement strand
CGGAACGTTGGCTTCGGTCTGCGTGGAAGTTGCTTCGCCTGCAACCGGCGTCCGGGTAGCCACTATGATTCAGCATTCGCCCCCACAACCTAGAATTTCCATACACTCTTCAACAAACAAAAAAGAGCCCTCTCTGGCTCCTTTTAGTATTTACGCAGTTCGTCACTGCCATCATCTATTGTATTTTCTATTTTACGAATCTTTGCAAAATAACTGAAAGTATCATTGACGCGAATCTCGACACGGTCGCCGACTTTATGACCTAGAATAGCTTTACCAATTGGTGATTCTGTGCTTATCATATTCTTCATGGAATTACCTCGCACCGAAGTCACAAGGCGGTAAGTTTCCTCCTCGTCATCATCTTCCATATAAAGGGTGATGGTGTTGTTTAAACCTACTTCATCCTCTGCAGAATCCTCAGAAATGATTTCTGAAGTCTTTAACATGCGCTCTAAATAGCGGATACGGCTTTCATTCTTGTTTTTGTCCTTCTTAGCTGCATGGTATTCAAAGTTCTCACTTAAATCACCATGAGCTCTTGCCTCTTTTACGGCTTCTAAACATTCCTGTCTGACCACTAGCTTTCTATGTTCAATTTCCTGCTCAATTCGTTCAACGTCTTTCTTGGTTAACTGGTTTCTCATAATACATTCTCTCCCTCTCTGTTTTAAGTTATTATTTAGTGATTACAATCTGCCAGCATGATAATGGCTTGTCAGAATTATTTCTCAGTTGCAATCTAGAGCACATTTCACCGCGAAATGGTGGCAGCAAGTAATTAGGAGGCGCTTTAATTTGCAAACTGACTATTATATAAGTTGGCGTAAAAACCGCCTTCTTTCATTAACAATTCATGGTTGCCCTGCTCTATAATGTGACCATCTTTCATCACCAGAATAACATCTGCTGTGCGAATCGTAGACAATCTATGTGCTACGATAAAGCTGGTTCTGCCCTGCATCATCGTCTGGAAGGCTTCCTGAATTTTAATCTCTGTTCTGGTATCGATGGAAGATGTTGCTTCATCTAAGATTAACATGTCTGGAAGACATAACATAACACGGGCGATACATAGCAGCTGCTTCTGTCCCTGGGACAGAGTGCCACCATTTTCTCCGATTATAGTATCATAACCATCAGGCAATCGCTTGATAAATCCATGGGCGTGGGCCGCCTTTGCTGCTAATTTGATTTCTTCCTCTGTGGCATCCGGTTTACCCATAGTCAGGTTTTCACGGATGGTACCCGAACTAAGCCATGTCTCCTGCAATACCATACCGAAGGATTTTCGTACAAAGGTACGCTTTAAATCACGAATGTCCGTGCCACTGATTCGTATACTACCACTATTTACATCATAAAAACGCATCAGTAAATTAATGAGTGTTGTCTTTCCGCAGCCGGTTGGTCCTACAATAGCAATGCGTTGACCTTTCTCCACCTTCAGATTCAAATCTTCGATTAACGGCTTATCCTGTACATAGGAAAAAGCTACGTCCGAAAGCTCTACCGTTCCATCTACCATAACGTCATCCTTGGCATCTTCCTTATCCGGTACCTGCGGTGTTTCGTCAATTAATGCAAAGATTCTCGCTGCACATACCAATGCATTCTGCAATTCGGTGATAACACCGGAGATTTCGTTGAACGGCTTTGTATATTGGTTGGCATAGGTCAGAAAACAGGTAAGCTGTCCTACTGTCATTCCTCCACCCACCACAGACATGGCTCCAAAAAATCCTACTGCTGTATATACCAGACTATTAACAAAACGGGTAGCCGGATTGGTAATGGAGGAATAAAAAATTGCTTTCAAAGACGCCTTCTGTAAACGCCCATTGACTTCTTCAAACCGCTCCTGCACCTTTTCTTCCTGTCCAAATGCCTGTACTACCTTTTGGTTTCCTATCATTTCGTCAATCAATCCTGTCTGTTCTCCACGAATTTCAGACTGGGCTTTAAACATAGAATGGGTGCTTTTAGCAATAAAATTGGCAAGTACTAAGGAAATTGGTGTTAAAACTACAACAACAATTGTAATTTTCACATCTACAAGCAGCATAAATCCCAATGTGCCTATAATAGTAATTACCCCGGTAAATAACTGGGTAAATCCCATTAACAATCCATCTGCAAACTGATCCGTATCTGCAATAACACGACTGACAATCTCACCATATGGATGAGTGTCTAAATAACTTAACGGCAGAATTTCTATTTTTTCAAAGGCATCTGCCCGGACATCACGAATGACATTGTATACAATCCTGTTATTGCATACATTCATAATCCATTGTGCCAGAGCAGTCAGAAGTACAATCACTGCCATTCGCACCAGTAAAGCAACTACACTGTCAAAATCAACCTGATTCACACCTACCACATAATCTACCGCATCACCTGTCAATATCGGAATGTATAGGGTAAGTACCACTGTAACTGCCGCCATGACAATAGATAACAACACATACAGAGAATATGGCTTAATGCAGGCAAGAACTCTGCCCAATGCACTTTTCTGCTTCTCATCTATTCTGCTCATTGTGCTGCCTCCTTTGGAAATTGTGAATAATAAATTTCCTGATATACGGTATTATTTTTCAATAATTCTTCGTGGGTGCCGATTCCAACAGCTTCTCCTTCATCTAATACGAGAATCTGATCTGCATGCATGAGAGATGAGGTTCTCTGGGATACAATAAATACTGTAGTATCTCCATCCATCTCTTTTAATGCTTTTCTAAGGGCAGCATCTGTGGCAAAATCCAGTGCAGAGGCACTGTCGTCAAGAATTAATATCTCCGGCTTTTTCACTAAGGCTCTTGCAATAGTCAGACGCTGTCTCTGACCACCGGAAAGATTCTTTCCTTCCTGTTCCACCTCTGCCTCCAGACCGCCTTCTTTCTTTTCTACCACTTCTTTTGCCTGGGCAGTTGTCAAAGCCTGCCACAACTCTTCATCGGTAGCCTGTTCATTTCCCCATTTTAAATTCTCCCGAATGGTGCCCTGGAATAACATTGCTTTCTGCATGACGATACCAACTTTGTCACGAAGCATGGAAAGTGGATATTCTCTTACATCCACTCCATTAACACGAACCGTTCCCTTTGTTGCTTCGTAAAAACGAGGAATCAGATGAACAAAGGACGTCTTTCCCGAACCGGTACCACCAATAACACCTATGGTTTCACCTTTTCGTATCTTCATAGTGATATCCGTCAAACTTTCCTCACCTGCTCCTGCGTATTTCAGGGAAACATGATCAAATTCAACGACATATGCATTTGATTTTTCTTCCTGCTCCATAGTATCTTTTTGTACCATGGAATTTTCCATATCCAAAACTGCCTGGATACGATTACCGCAGGCAATTGCTTTTGTTACTGTTACAATAAGATTAGCTAGCTTCACCAGTTCTACTAAAATCTGTGACATATAGTTTACAAGAGCAATCAGTTCACCCTGAGTGATAATGCCTTCATCTACCTGAAATGCACCGGTATAAATCAGCACTGCTGTTGCAAGATTTACAATCACATAGGTGACAGGATTCATAAATGCTGTTACTTTACCTGCTGCAATCTGCAAGCCATTTAATTCCTGATTGGCTTCTTTGAATTTTCGTTCTTCGTCTTTTTCCTTGGCAAATGCACGAATCACACGAACGCCTGTCAGATTCTCTCTGGTAATGCGAAGAACGCTATCCAATCCCTGCTGTACTTTCCCAAACATTGGTGTACTAATTGCCATAATGCCAAATACCACAATAGACAAAAGCGGAATGGTCACCACAAAGATAAGGGCAGCCTTCACATTAATGGTAAACGCCATAATCATAGCACCCACTACAATAAATGGAGACCGAAGGAACAGGCGCAACACCAGATTCACACCGGACTGTACCTGGTTCACATCACTGGTCATTCTTGTAATCAGCGTGGAGGTTCCCGCTTTATCCAATTCCGTAAAGGAAAGCCCCTGAATGTGGCTAAAGAGTGCCAGGCGAAGCTTTGTGGAAAATCCCACAGCCGCCTTAGCTGCGAAATATTGTGCTGTGATGGAGCAAACCAAGCCTATCACGCCCAAGCCTGCCATAATGAGACAATTCTGCACAATATAGCCGGTATCTCCATTTTTGATGCCAATATCAATAATGTTCGCCATAACTAAGGGAACCAACAACTCAAAGGATGCCTCTAACAATTTAAATAATGGACCTAAAAAACTTTCTTTTTTATAATCCTTCAGAAAAACAAGGAGTTTTTTCATAATAATCCCCATTCTGCTGCTTTCACAGCATTAAAATAAGTATCTGCCATCTTCATATTCCTGATAGCAAAGCAATTGCTATAAAAATTAATTTAACAGTGAGTATTCCTCTAAGTTCCATATCTTATCCACAAGACCATCATAAAAGTCCGGTTCATGGCAGACTAATAAAATGGCACCCTTGTATTCCTGCAAGGCTCTCTTTAATTCTGTTTTGGCATCTACATCCAGATGGTTGGTAGGCTCGTCCAACAATAAAATGTTTGTCTCTCTGTTAATCAGCTTACAGAGACGTACCTTTGCCTGCTCACCACCACTTAAAACCTTGACTTTACTTTCAATATGCTTGGTCGTTAGACCACATTTTGCCAGAGCGGAACGCACCTCGTACTGGCTGTAGGCTGGAAACTCCTGCCAGATTTCTTCGATACAGGAATTGTTACTTGGTGCCATTTCTTGCTCAAAATAGCCAATTTCTAAATAATCTCCTAACGTTGCTTTTCCGCTTAATGGCTTGATAAGACCTAACACACTCTTTAAGAAGGTACTCTTACCAATTCCGTTTGTACCAACAATTGCAATTTTCTCGCCACGCTCCATGCGAAGATTCATTTCCTTTGACAATGGCTGTGCTTTGTCATAACCGATTATTAAATCTTCTGTCTCAAAAATTACTTTTCCAGTAGCTCTTGCTTCCTTGAAATAAAATTCCGGCTTTGGTTTTTCCTTAGCTAACTCAATCACATCCATTTTATCTAATTTTTTCTGGCGTGACATTGCCATATTTCTGGTGGAAACACGGGCCTTGTTTCTTGCAACAAAGTCCTTTAAGTCTTCAATCTCCTGTTGCTGACGCTTGTAAGCTGCTTCTAACTGTGCTTTTTTCGCTGCATGAACTTCCTCAAACTTGTGATAATCACCCACATAACGGTTCAGTTCCTGGTTTTCCATATGATAAATAATATTGATTACACTATTTAAAAATGGAATATCGTGAGAAATCAAAATAAACGCATTTTCATACTCATTCAAATAACGCTTCAGCCACTCAATATGGTTGCTGTCTAAGTAGTTGGTAGGCTCGTCCAACAGAAGGATATCCGGCTTTTCTAACAATAATTTTGCAAGAAGAATTTTGGTACGCTGACCACCACTTAAGTTTGTTACGTCTTTATCAAGGCCTAACTCTAAGATACCTAATGCTCTGGCAACTTCCTCCACCTTTGCATCAATGGAATAAAAGTCATTATTTGTCAAAACATCCTGAATGGTTCCTAACTCCTCCATCATGGCTGTCATTTCTTCTTCACCGGCTTCCCCTAATTTGTCACAGATTTCATTCATCTGTGCTTCTAAGGCGAACAAATAATCAAAAGCAGATTTTAACACATCTTCTATTGTCATTCCCTGCTTTAATACAGTATGCTGGTCTAAATATCCTACGCGGACATTTTTTGCCCACTCCACTTTTCCTTCATCCGGCATTAGTTTACCGGTTACAATATTCATAAAGGTAGACTTTCCTTCTCCGTTGGCACCTACTAATCCAATATGTTCTCCCTTTAATAAGCGAAAGGAAACGTTATCAAAAATCGCTCTGTCTCCAAATCCATGTGTTAAATTTTCAACATTTAATATCATATATGTACCTCTTTCCGTATGTGATATAATTTCATTAATAATTCGGGCCTGTAAAATGCCAGCCAGGAAATTAACCTTTCTTTTATTGTGATATCAGACAAAACCTCTGTTCTGTATTTTTCCAACAATTTTACACAGTTTCTAAAATATATGCTATGTGTATCTCCTGTTGTGTATCCTATATTTCGAATGACAGCAAGTGTGCTTTTTACCATTCTTATATGAAGCTGTTTTCTGGCTCCAATGCAGGTAAAAGGTAATGTTTTCTCCATATACTGTTTCGCCCGTACTGCATCAAAGGAGCGCCGTATACTGCACTCCTTTTTTTCTAAATGAGATATAGAATTCTGATAATACTGGTAATGATAATACGGCACCGGATTATACTGCACCTTATCAATTACCATCATATACTGAAATACAAATACAACATCAAGCCAAAGCTCTAATTCTTCACAAAAATGCAAGTCATTCTGCCTTATAATATCCATTCGGAACATTTTATTCCACACATACCCACGGAAAGATTGTTCCATAAAAAGATGGGTAAGTGCTTCCTCTCCTGTCAACCTGCGTTTTTTACAATGTGAATAAAATATTGCTTTGCCATGATATTCTTCCACAAAGCCGCAAATGGATAATTCGGCATCACGCTTTCTCAATGGCTTAAGTAATGCTCTGACAAATTCAGGTTCTACATAATCATCTGCATCCACAAAGCACACATATTCACCAGTGGCTTCTGCTAACCCTCTGTTTCTGGCAGAGGCTTCTCCGCCATTATCCTTTCGAATAGTACAAATATGTGAATAATTTCTGGCATAAGCATTGCAGATAACACCAGTTCTATCCACTGATCCATCATCTACAATCAGTATTTCAATATTTTTATAGGTCTGACTCAGCAAGGAATCT
Source organism: Lachnospiraceae bacterium (assembly GCA_045122835.1). Taxonomy (GTDB): domain Bacteria; phylum Bacillota; class Clostridia; order Lachnospirales; family Lachnospiraceae; genus JBGVMW01. Next base: position 3,160 of record JBGVIB010000022.1, on the reverse strand, counting down.
ATGCATTTTTTAATTGTTCTTTCTGCATTATACGCAGGAACAATTACCGTTACAAGCACTCCTGCCATTATTAGTTCATTCCTTTTAAAGTTTCAATTGCATTTTTTCCAATCATGCAAAGTGCATGTTCCTCTAAGTACGCCTTTTTCTTCTGGCCCTCTGAAATGCGTGTGCTGTACTCATCAAGACGATTGACAAACTGTTCTATATTGTTATTTCCTTTCTTTTTCTCAATAATCATGTAATAGGAACCTGAACGTTCTTCTTTGTAAAGGCTACTCTTACATACCATGTCTTCCGGAAATACCTTACAGCTTTCAATTATGGTATCTAAATCCTTATACTGGAACACACCTAATTTCCAGCTTTCAACCTCTGGTTTTTTTGGCTTTCTAGACTCCTTCTCTGACAATTCCTTCACGATTCGTGATACTTCATTCTTATTACGAACGCCAGACTGCTGGTATTTATCCATAAATTCCTCTACCATTTTCATCTTGTCGTCATCTTCTAATTGCTCCATGCCATCTATGTAATCAAGAACACCATTATCACCTAGTTCTGAAACAATGTCTTTAATATGCTCGAAAATATCACGGAAACCGCCATCTTCTTTTTCTGAAAATGTGATAGACACTGCATTATGTGGAAGCGGAACAATCTGTAAGGAAAGCATACCATGTTTTGCTTCATATCCCACTTCTTCCTTTGCCTGTTCCACTAATTGTTCTAAAAATCCTCTCACCTTATCCCGGTCTTTAAAGAAATCATCCATTTCAATACCGTTTTCACGCATATCTTCTTCTGTCAGTACACAACGAACTGTTTCATTATCTATTCTTCTAAATTTCATATGTACCCTCCGTTCTGCCATACGGCAATCTAATCATTATTTGCAACTATTCCGTACCCTTATAGTTACTCCTTTTAGCTTTATATTTTATCCTGTTTCTCCCAATAAATCAATAGGCTGTTTTATTCTTTACTTACCTGGTACATTACCCATTAAATTATTCCTCTGGAAAAATTTTATCTAACACGTCAAAATATGTTTCAAATGTTTTTCTGCAGCACATTGGATCTTTAATCACAATTCCCTCTGCCCGCAATCCTGCAAGTGAAAATGCCATTGCCATTCTGTGATCCTCATAGGTCTCAATCTCAGCTGGCTTCGGCTCACCCGGGTATATCCTTATTCCACCATCCACTTCTTCACAGGTAATCCCTATTCTGGTCAGTTCATTGATAACTGCCTGTATACGATTACTCTCCTGATAACGGATATGTTCGATTCCGGTAATGGTTGTGGCACCTTCTGCAAAAATAGCGGTAACAGCCATTGTCATTGTCTGGTCAGAAAAGCTTCCCATATCAATTTCAATGCCTTTATAGGTATCTGTACCCTGTAATAACATTCCTTCCGACAATTCCTTCGCGTTACATCCCATTGCGGTCAACGCATCCAGAAACTGTATGTCACCCTGCATAGAATCTCTATGTACATGCTTTACCAGTGTTTCACAGCCTAAAATTGCTGCCATTCCGTAAAAATAACATGCCGCAGAAACATCCGGCTCTACCTGATATTCTAAGGCTTTGTATTGCTGGTGTGCTGGAATATAATATTCTCTTTCGCCCCGCTTTTCCACTTTGTATCCAAACTGTTCCATCATATGTATGGTCATGTCTATATATGCCATTCCATGATTACCTGCAATCTGGATGGTAAAATCACGTTTCAGCAGATTGGAAGAAATTAACAATGCACTTAAGAACTGGCTGCTCTTTTCAATGTCTACTGTAACACAATCTGTCCTTATTCCGCTACTACCAATTCTTGCCGGAAGATGGCCTTCTTCCCCTAAATAAGTAATGTCTGCTCCTAATTCCTTTAAGGAAGCAAATAGACTATCCATCGGGCGTTTTTCCATCTGTGCAGAGGCACGAATGGTATAGGTACCTTCTGACAGACCGAGCATTGCTGTTAAAAATCTGGCTGCCGTTCCGGCACTGCCTACATAAATTTCCGCTTCTTTTTTCGGAATTTTTCCATTTTTACCTTCAATTGTAACTTTTTTATTTGTTTCATCTATTTCTACAGAAAACCCTAAATCAATAAGGCACTGTAAAAAATGTCTGGAATCGTCACTAAATAATACTCCTTTTATTACACTGGTTCCATCAGCCATAGCGGCAATTAACAGTGCACGGTTGGTAATACTTTTTGAACCTGGCACCTCTACTTCAATACGATTTGGTATATTATTAACTTTTTTCACATAATATTTTTCTAACACAGACTCTTTTCTCCTTTTCTTTACAGAAATTTACTTTTATTTATTTTGACAAACTCCCTCTGACTCTCTATACTGTTAGAGAAAACAAGTAACTATGAAATTACTGAATAGTTACAAAAATAATTTATAGAAGGAGTATACTATATGTTTGACAGTATTTTATTTGATCTGGATGGTACCTTATGGGATACCACTGACATTGTAGCCGAAGCCTGGAACACCATCCTGGAAAATGAAAATGGCATTGATGTCCGGGTTACCGGTGCACAGCTTCGGGGATTATTCGGTCGTCCGCTTCCTGAAATTGCATCTATCATTTTCCCTGAACTTTCTAAAGAAGAACAGGTATCATTGATTGGCCGCTGTTGCGAGGAAGAACACCGGGCATTAGAGAAAACTCCTGGCATTCTTTATCCTGAATTAGAGGAGACTCTGGATGCACTTTCTAAAAAATATCCCTTATGTATTGTAAGTAATTGTGAAGCCGGATATATTGAATTATTCCTTCGTGTAACCGGACTTACTAAGTATTTTACCGACCATATCTGCCCTGGTGATACCGGAATGGGTAAAGGGGATAATAATTTAGCCCTTGTAAAGCGGAATGGATTTCAGGCACCTGTTTATGTGGGAGACACATTGGGGGATGCTAATGCAGCCGCTTATGCTAAGATTCCGTTTATTTTTGCAGGGTATGGGTTTGGACAGGTTACGGAGTATTATGCAAAAATTAATGCATTCTCGGAATTAAAAAGCTTATTGTTGTAGTTTTTTAAAACCATCCTTAGATTGCCCGGAATCCTTTGCCAGTATTGCATATTCCACGCCAGCTTAGGAATATGCAATACTGGCAAAGGATTCCG
>JBGVIB010000021.1:0-8674 GCA_045122835.1 Lachnospiraceae bacterium | reverse complement strand
ATATAGTAGGAATACCGACAAAATCAGAGCAGAATTGGAAAATATGAAGAAAAAAGGCATTCGGCTTGTGTGTCAGGAGGATGAAGCGTATCCTAAAAGACTGCTGAATTACCCGGATAGACCGTTTGCATTGTACGTGTTAGGTGAACTTCCGGCAGATAGTCTTACAGTTGCCATTGTGGGAGCAAGGAATTGTTCCCAGTATGGCAAATACATGGCAGAGACAGCAGGGCGGTTGTTAGCAGAGAATGGAATACAGGTGTTAAGCGGTATGGCACGGGGAATTGATACATGCGGACACTGGGGGGCTTTGTTAGGTGGTGGAAAAACATATGCGGTTTTAGGAAATGGTGTGGATATCTGCTTTCCGCCTGATAATTATGAATTGTATGAGAGGTTGAAACTCACAGGTGGAATATGTAGTGAGTATCCGCCAGGAACGCCTGGGATGTCACATCATTTTCCGGCAAGAAATCGGATAATCAGCCAGTTTGCAGATGTTGTACTTGTGGTGGAAGCAAAGGAGAGGAGCGGTTCACTCATAACTGCGGATATGGCATTAGAATATGGAAAAGATGTGTATGCAGTGCCGGGAAGAGCAACGGATAACCTGAGTATAGGTTGCAATCGTCTGATTCAGCAAGGAGCAGGAATCGTTCTTTCGCCGGAGAAATTATTAGAGGACTTGCAAATTATTAGTGTTTCAAAAGAAAAAAATTGTAAAAAAAATAAAATAGGTCTTGAAAATAAAAATCATATGTTGTATAGTTGTTTGGATTTTAGTCCCAAAACGATAGAAGAAATCAGTAAAGTATTTTCAGGAAATCAGGCAGAAATATTAGAAGGTTTGCTTGATTTAGAAATGAGTGGTCTGATTGCTCAAACGGTTCCAGGGACATATATTAGAATAAAATGAATAATCCTATGATAAAAGGTGTATGGAAAGAGAGGCTTTAGGGATATGGCAAAATATCTGGTTATTGTGGAATCACCGGCAAAAGTGAAGACAATTAAGAAATTTTTAGGCTCCAATTACGATGTTGCAGCATCTAATGGGCATGTGCGTGATATGCCAAAAAGTCAGTTAGGGTTTGATGTGGAAAATGATTATGAACCAAAATACATTACAATACGAGGCAAGGGAGATATTCTGGCAGATCTTAGAAAGAAAGCTAAGAAAGCAGAAAAAGTATATCTCGCAACTGACCCCGACCGCGAAGGAGAAGCAATTTCCTGGCATTTATCAATTGCACTTAAGCTAGAACCCAAGAAAATGTATCGAATCACTTTTAATGAAATTACAAAGAGTGCGGTTAAGGAATCTATAAAAAATGCCCGTTCTATTGATATGGATCTTGTAGATGCCCAGCAGGCACGAAGAATATTAGATAGAATGGTGGGTTATCGAATCAGCCCGGTTTTGTGGGCTAAGGTAAAAAGAGGATTGAGTGCTGGCCGTGTACAGTCGGTTGCGCTGCGTATCATTTGTGATAGGGAAGAAGAAATTAATGCATTTATTCCGGAAGAATATTGGAGTTTAGAGACTTCCTTCTATATGAAAGGGCATAAAAAGCCGTTGGTGGCAAAGTTGTATGGTGATAAGAATGGTAAGCTGACCATTCGCTCAGAAGAGGAAATGAACCATATTTTAAGCGATTTAAAAGATGCTGTTTACCAGGTGAAGGAAATAAAAAAAGGACATCGTACGAAGAAACAGCCGTTGCCATTTACGACTAGTACCTTACAGCAGGAAGCGTCGAAGGTGTTGAATTTTTCTACGCAAAAGACAATGCGTTTAGCTCAGCAGCTTTATGAAGGTATTGATTTAGATGGAGAGGGAACGGTAGGTATAATAACATATCTTCGTACCGATTCCACACGTGTTTCCGCAGAAGCAGAACAGGTGGCAAAGGATTATATTACAGAACAATATGGAGCAGAATATGCAGCAGAGCCTACAGATGCAAAAAAAGCAGGACAAAAGATTCAGGATGCCCATGAAGCAATCCGTCCAACTGATTTAAATAGAATTCCTGCAAAAGTAAAGGAATCCCTGTCAAGAGATCAGTTTCGTCTATATCAATTAATTTGGAAACGTTTTGCAGCCAGTCGAATGAGCCCGGCTAATTATGAAACGCTATCTGTTAATATAGAAGCCGCAGGCTATCAATTCCATGTATCAGGTTCTAAAGTAGTGTTTGAAGGATTTCTTGCTGTATACACGGATGAGGAAGAAAAAACGGATAATCAGATAATTGCTGGTTCATTGGAGAAAGGACAGGTGTTAGAGGTTGCTGATTATGAGAGTAAACAGCATTTTACACAGCCGCCTGCCCATTATACAGAAGCTACTCTGGTTAAGACTTTAGAAGAATTAGGGATTGGACGACCAAGTACGTATGCACCGACAATCACTACAATTTTGGCAAGACGATATGTGGCAAAAGAAAATAAGAACCTTTACATGACGGAACTTGGTGAAATTGTTAATTCTATTATGAAAGAAGCATTTACCAGTATTGTAGATGTAAATTTTACGGCGAATGTGGAATCGCTGTTTGATGCAGTAAGTGAAGGTAAGATTTCATACAAGACAGTGCTTAGAAATTTTTATCCGGATTTAGATGAAGCGGTAAGGAAAGCAGAGGCTGAATTAGAAAAAATAGAGATTGCAGATGAAGTAACGGATGTAATCTGTGAGGAATGTGGGAAAAATATGGTAATAAAATATGGCCCTCATGGAAGATTCCTTGCCTGCCCGGGATTTCCGGAGTGCCGCAATACAAAGCCATATCTGGAAAAAATCGGTGTCAATTGTCCAAAATGTGGTCAGGATATTGTACTTCGTAAAACCAAGAAAGGGCGTAAATACTACGGTTGTGCCAATAATCCGGACTGTGATTTCATGTCATGGCAGAAACCATCTGAAGTACGTTGTAAACAATGCGGAGGAATGATGGTGGAAAAAGGACAGAAACTTGTCTGCATGGATGAACAATGCGGATATGTAGAAGAGAAAGAAAAAAATAAAGTCTGAAAATTTAATAAGAAGTATGCAAATAAAAAACAAAATAGTATTGATTTTGATTAAATTTTGTGCTAAAATTTATCATAGTTGTTAAGTTAATATTAGATTTGAACTGTTAATGATGAGACAAAATGATAACGATTGTTTTCTAGGAGGTGCAAAATGAGCGTTCAATTATTAGATAAGACGAGAAAGATTCAAAAACTGTTACATAATAATAATTCGTCAAAAGTTGTTTTTAACGATATATGTAATGTGTTAACAGGAATATTAGAGTCTAATATTTTGGTAATCAGTAAGAAAGGCAAAGTATTAGGCGTAGGTATTAGCGAAGGTGTAGATGAGATTAAGGAATTAATCAAAGATGAAGTGGGTGGATTTATTGATCCATTGCTGAACGAAAGATTATTAAGCGTTTTATCAACAAAAGAGAATGTAAACCTTCAGACATTAGGGTTTGAATTTGATAAAGTGAGACAATACCGTGCAATTATTACACCGATTGATATTGCAGGCGAACGGTTAGGAACATTATTTGTGTACAAGACAACAGAACAATATGAATTAGATGATATCATTCTTTGTGAATACGGTTCTACAGTAGTTGGTCTTGAGATGATGCGTTCTGTAAATGAAGAAAATGCAGAGGAAGAACGAAAGATTCAGATAGTAAAATCTGCAATCAGCACATTGTCTTTCTCAGAATTAGAAGCAATAGTTCACATATTTGAGGAATTAGATGGCGATGAGGGAATTCTGGTGGCTAGTAAGATTGCCGACCGTGTAGGCATTACCAGATCTGTGATTGTAAATGCACTAAGAAAGTTTGAAAGTGCAGGAGTTATTGAATCACGTTCATCAGGAATGAAAGGAACATACATCAAGGTTCTTAATGATGTGGTATTTGATGAATTAAAAGAACTTCGTAAAATTAAGAATTTATAAATGATAAGCGAAAGACCCCAACACAAATGTTGGGGTCTTTATGTGTCAGCATATAAAAACTTGATATGTAGTGTAGTTAAGTTAATTGTGAATGTGTCAAACATGATCTAGTATGGAAAAGTGAACTGATATATTAGCAAACAAAATTCATGAGGAGTTCACTATGGTTTGTTTTGATGAAAAAAGAATAATGTAATGGTATAAAATAATATAAGAATGGGAAAATAGTACTATGTGTATAAAAAAACACAATATAAATTGGCAATTTTAACTGAAAAAAATATAAAAAATGATAAAAGTTGCTTGTATCCTAGATAAAAATGTCATATAATAAAGGTTAGTATTAAGCGTACTATGTGTATGTGAAAGATAGAGAAAAGAATTCGAGGAAGGGGAATAGATATGTTTCAAACAAATGCATTTAATACCATTAATGTTTTAGACAAGGCAGCAGATGCAGCATCGCTAAGAAATACTGCGATTGCAAATAACCTTGCCAATGTTGATACACCTGGTTATAAAAGACAAGATGTGGATTTTGAAAGTGTTCTCCAGAGAGAATATAAAAGTTACAGCTCAAAATCTGGTGGTGTTAGAAAAAGAATTAGCAGAATTAATGATAATCTGAATAGCCTGGATACTGGCGTATATACTGATTCTGTAGGATATTCATATCGAATTGATGAGAATAATGTTGATAGCGATACGGAGAATGCTGAACTGGCGGCAAATACAGAAAAGTATAATGGTTTGATTGATGCGATTACTGGTGGATTTAAGAGCCTTTCCAAGGTTATGAAATAAGGGGGATAAGAAATGTCAATTTTTAATTCATTTGATATCAGTGCTTCTGGCATGACAGCACAAAGATTTCGTACAGATATTATTTCGCAAAATCTTGCAAATGTCACAACAACTAGAACAGAGAATGGGGAACCGTATAGAAAGAAAAATGTAGTGTTTACAGAAAAGACAAATACACCGTTCAGTAATGTTTTGGCAAGAACACAGGCGGATGCTGTGGGTTCGGGTGTGAAAGTTAGTAAGGTATATGAAGATTATGAGACAGAACTCGTTATGAAATACGATCCTTCTCATCCGGATGCGGATGAAAATGGATACGTATCATATCCGAATGTCAATGTTGTTACAGAAATGACGGATATGATAGATGCCACACGCTCTTTTGAAGCTAATGTAACAGCTTTAGAGGCGAGTAAAACATTAATTAGCAAAGGATTATCTATTGCTTCAAGTTAAGAAATAAAGGGATAATTGGAGGAAATTATGGATATTACATCATTATTTAGTGTTGGTTCAGAATACATAAAAAGTGCTACGGATAGTAGTTTGTCAACTGGTAGCAGTGAAAGTGCGAGTTTCGATTCGCTGCTTTCTGTGGCTATGGATAATATCAACCAGACAAGTGCGTTGGAGACGGTAGCAGACGAGGAGAAAATGAAATGGGCTATGGGAATTAGTGAGAATTCTCATGATATGACGATTGCTATGTCTAAGGCAAGTGCAGCGATCGATTATACTGTTGCTATACGCGATAAATTCTTGGAAGCTTATAAAGAAATAATGAATATGCAAATTTAGTCACTATGGTATGGGCATAAGGCTGGGAAAAAGATATAAAATCAAGTAAGGGAGAATACCCATGGGAGATAAGGTTAAGGATATCCTTAATAAAATTAAAGAATTATGGAATAAATATACGGCGAAACAAAAGATAATCATAAGTAGTGTAGTGGCTGTGGTGATTCTTACACTTGCAATTCTTGCTTTTGTTTTTTCGAGAAATACATATGTGCCTTTGATGACGTGTGCGAGTGCAACAGAGGCGACAGAAGTTAGAGATTTACTAGATGAGAAAGGTTTTGACTATAAATTAGAAGGTAGTATGAGCTTTTCTATTGAAGAATCCCAATATAATGAGGCGATGCTCGAAATTGGAGGTTCTGGAGTAATTGATGAAGGTTATTCGCTGACGGAGGCGCTATCAGGTGGGTTTAACAGCACAGAGTCTGATAAGGATAGAAAATATGTTAAATATTTAGAAGAAAATATTGCTTCTATATTAGAGGGAATAAATGGTGTAAAAAGTGCATCGGTAGCCATTACGGTTCCTGATAATGAGGAAACATTATTGGCAAATCATGAAGAAGTATCTGTTGCGGTAAAAGTACAGTGTGATGGTGAGATTACCATGGAAATGGCTAATAATATGGCTAATTTCTTGATGACCGCTGTTGGTAATTCGACAACGGATAAGATAACAATCATTGACCAGGATATGAATTCTTTATTTAGTGGAACAACAGATAACTCTGTTACCAATAGTGCTAATAGTAAAATGGGGGCAAAAGCACAGGCTGAGCATACATTAAAAGAAAATGTTGCAAATATGCTTATGCAGACTGGCTTATATGATAATGCTGAAGTAGTTCCGAATCTTGTTTTGGATTTTAATGAAGTGAAAAAAGTAGTCCATGAGTATTATGCTAATGAAGGTAGAGAAGAAGGTATGATTTCCCATGAGGAGAAATATGAGTCTAGTTCTACGAATGGAGTTGGTGGAACACCAGGAACAGCGTCTAATGATGATACGGATTATGTGATTCAGGATTCGGAAGAAAACACTTCTACGGTAGAAGATACCAGTACGGATTATTTGCCAAATGAAGTGGTGGAGGAAATTGTCCAGTCTCCGGGTGCAATTGAATATGAATCTTCTTCGATTTCTGTAGTGGCAACTCATAAAGTTACATATAGAGAGAAAGATTTGAAAGAGCAGGGATTATTAGAAGGGATTTCCTTTGAACGTTATGTTGAAGAAAATAGTGCGCCTGTTGCGACAGAAGTGAGTGCAGAACTTATTACTTCTATTTCTAAGGCAACAGGTATTCCGGAAGAAAATGTTTCAATTATTGCCTATGATGTTCCTGTATATGAAGGTGCAATTGAAGATGGTTTTTCTGTTACGGATATTCTGCAGATTGTGTTAGTTGTGCTTATTCTTGCGCTATTAGGTTTTGTAGTGTTTATGACATTGCGCCCGGCAGTTGTGAACGAGATAGAGCCGGATGTGCCGGTTGAACAGCTGCTTCAGGATACAAAAGCTGCTCTTGAAGATATTGAATACGACGATCGTTCTGAAGCAAGAAAGTTGATTGAAAAATTTGTGGACGACAATCCAGATGCTGTTGCACAGTTGTTGCGCAATTGGCTGAATGATGAATGGGAGTGATAAAAATGTCAGGAAAAGAACAAAGTTTGACTGGTACCGAGAAAGCGGCTGTACTTTTGATTGCTCTCGGTCCTGAAAAATCAGCTTCTATATTTAAACATCTGAAGGAAGATGAAATTGAGGCGCTTACATTGGAAATTGCCAATACACGAAGCGTTTCTCCGAAGATGAAAGAAGAAGTAATAGATGAATTTTACCAGGTTTGTCTGGCTCAGCAATATATTGCTGAAGGTGGTATTGGATATGCAAAGGATCTGTTGGAAAAGGCATTGGGAGCCGAAAAAGCGATGGATGTTATCAACAGACTGACAGCATCCTTGCAGGTGCGTCCTTTTGAGTTTATCAGAAAGACAGATCCGTCCCAGCTTTTGAACTTTATTCAGGAGGAACATCCGCAGACAATTGCATTGATTTTGTCTTATTTACCGTCCTCTCAGGCGGCAACAATTGTATCTTCGTTACCACCGGAGAAACAGCCGGATGTGGCAAAACGTATTGCAATTATGGACAGAACCTCCCCGGATGTAATCAAAGAGGTGGAAAAAGTATTGGAAAGAAAGTTATCTTCTCTTGTCAACCAGGATTACACAATTATCGGTGGTGTGGATTCTATTGTAGAGATTTTAAATACTGTGGATCGTGGTACAGAAAAACATATCATGGAGACACTCGAAATCGACGAGCCGGAATTGGCAGACGAAATCAGAAAGAAAATGTTCGTATTCGAAGATATTCTTTCTCTCGACGACAGAGCAATTCAGCGTGTGCTTAGAGATGTGGATAACAATGATTTGGCTATTTCTCTCAAGGGTACTACTGAGGATGTTCAAAATGTTGTTTTCAGGAATATGTCTTCGCGTCTTGCAGCTATGTTACAGGAGGATATGGAGTTCATGGGTCCTGTGCGTATGAAGGATGTTGAAGAAGCACAACAGAAGATTGTTAATATTATTAGAAAATTAGAGGACGCAGGAGAGATTGTAATTTCCAGAGGCGGAGGTGACGAGATAATTGTCTAATTTGTTAAAATATGGTTATTTCGTCCCAAAAGAAGAAAACAGAGTAATTGATTATAATGAACTGGTACAGGAGAAAATTAATAAAATCCAGGAAAGTAAGCGGCGGTCAGAATTAATGACAGCTGGAGGCGAAGAGACTGAGGGAGAAGGGTTTGTTCCTGGTCTTAAGGCGGAAGAACTGGAATTGATTATGGAAGATCAAGAAAATGCTGGTGAACCTGTACAAGAATTGCCGGATGCAGAAGAATTATATGCAAAAGCACAAGCAGAAATTGAAGAAATGTTAGAACAGGCAAAGCAGGAAGCAGAAGTTATGCGTCAGAATGCATACCAGGAAGGCCTGAATAATGGATATCAGGAGGGACTGGTGCAGGCACAAACTGAGTTGGCACAGCAGAGTGCGGCTTTAGAGGAACAGATGCGTGAACT
>JBGVIB010000020.1:0-19379 GCA_045122835.1 Lachnospiraceae bacterium | reverse complement strand
AGAGAAATATTTCTCCAGATATTTTAAGAATAATTTTCATGTGAATTTTACAGAATATCTGAACAGTCTCAGGATGGAGAAGGCGGCTGAGTTACTGTTAGAAACCAACCTCAATATTACGGAAATTGCGCTACGGACCGGGTATCCGAATATTAGTTATTTTAACAGGACGTTTCATGGCGCCTTTGGGTGTTCGCCGAAACAGTATCGCAATGGGCAGTGAGTTGTTCTAACACTGCCCATATCTTATAAAGGCAAAGGAGAGGATTCCATGACAGAGATTGAAAAAGCTACCTTGTTTCATGCAATTTCACATGATGAATTAGAAAAAATGTTAAACTGCTCCAAGGCAAAAGAGCGGTCTTACCAAGCAGGCGAATATATTTTCGAGCAAGGCGACAAGCCCCGTAATTTATACCTCCTTTTAGAGGGACAGGTTCACATTATAAAAGATTTTTCATCTGGCAAGCGTGATGTTCTCTATCTGGTATCAGAAGGAAATATTTTCGGAGAACTATTTTTATTTAGCAGCATGGAACAGTACTGGTATGATGCGGTTGCCGTTACACCGGTGACCACATTAGAACTTCCCTGGGATTTTTTCTACCACTTCTGTTCAAATGCCTGCCACCACCACCAGCAGCTTACCAGAAATATGTTGGAAATTTTATCAAAAAACAATTTTACACTAACTAAAAAATTACACATTGTAACCACATCCTCCCTGCGGGAGAGAATTGCTATCTGGCTGATTGATTCTGCCGACGAAAATAATAAGGTTCATTTGGCCATGAACAGGGAACAATTGGCTGATTTTCTGGGAGTAACCAGGCCCTCTCTTTCCAGAGAACTGATGCGTATGCAGCGTGATGGTCTGATTGTAGTATCGAAAAAAGTGATTCAGATTCTTGATTGGAATGCAATAGAAGACCTATATTGACAATTAGCGAAAGAAAGGACGCATTATGCACTGGTCCGTGATAAATTAGATTTTTTCTAAACTTAAAATTATTTTTGTATTTTGTAACCTATGTTACAGACTTTTTTCTTTCAAATTACTATACTATAACCAGAAGCAAGGATATGATGTTGATAATTGTGAACAGGACAGCGAGGTAGAAAATTATTTATGACCATGCTTAGACCAAGCATTTTTACGATTATCTAACATCGTCAGAGTAAGAAAGGAGTAGGATAACTATGGCAAGTAAAAATCAAGTAGATAATTTAGTAAATTTGTTAGATGGATATACACAAAAAGGTGGGCATCATTTAAATGTAAATGTGCTGAATCGTGATGTATTAAAGGACGCACAGGAACACCCGGAAAACTATCCACAGCTCACTATCCGTGTATCCGGATACGCAGTAAATTTTGTAAAATTGACGCCGGAGCAGCAGGCGGATGTGATTTCCCGTACGTTCCATGAAGGTGTATAAGCACAAAATATATACTAGGAAATTTCGGACACTTATATCTTATACAAACACCCTCTAGCAATCAAAAAGGCAGTTCCCGTTTCGGAACTGCCTTTTTTTAGAAACATCTGCCTTCTTTTTCCTTTTGGCATACATTATGCTTTTTATGAGACTCCACAAGATAGCAAATTTCATTAGTAAGAGGTTTTCCTTCCGCATACTCCAAAAGATTCTGATATGTGGTATCTGCTATATTTTCCAATGCTTCCTCTGTTAAAAATGCCTGATGAGATGTGAGCAACACATTTGGCATGGATACCAGCAAGGATAAAATATCATCCTCAATGATTTCATTAGAATAGTCTTCAAAGAAATACTCTGCTTCCTCCTCATATACATCCAGTCCTGCCGCACCAATAACTTTTTCTTTTAAGCCACTTAGCAAAGCTTCTTTTTTAATCAGTGGCCCACGAGATGTATTAATGATAGTCACTCCTGGCTTTAATCTTGCTAAGCTTTCCTCATCAATAATGTGATAGGTGTCCGGTGTCAACGGACAATGCAGGGAAATTATATCACTTTTTTCGAATAACTCTTCCTTTTCTACATAGGTTACATCCAGATTTTTATCTGGATACAAATCATATGCCAGCACTTGCATACCAAATCCTTTGCATATCTGAATAAATATTTTTCCAATTTTACCGGTTCCGATTACACCTACTGTTTTGCCATATAGGTCAAAGCCTGTAAGTCCAGACAGTGTAAAATTATTTTCTCTGGTTCGGTTATACGCCTTATGTAGCTTACGATTCAGACATAATAACAGCCCCATTGCATGCTCTGCCACAGAATATGGCGAATAGGCAGGCACCCTCACCACATGTATTTTTCCATAGGCGTGCTTCATATCTACATTATTATATCCGGCACAACGCATAGCAAGGATGCGCACTCCATTTTCATAAAGTTCATCCACTACCTCTGCATTAATAGTATCATTTACAAAGGCAACTACAGCCTCACAACCAGCTGCAAGCTTTGCTGTCACATCATTTAATTTTGTTTCAATATAAATAACTTCAAATCCTTCTGGTTTCTTTTTCTCAAACCATTCTTTATCGTAAGGTTTTGTATCATAAAAAGCAATCTTCATTTCTCCAGGCCATTCCTTTCTTCTTATATGCTGTTAGACAATTGCGAAACCTTGATATTGTAGTGCATTGTTTGTGGCAATCATCTATTTTATTATGTATCTGGTTTATTTTTATCAAATAAACCAGATACTTGTATGTAACTAAAGTTACATTTGTGACCTTAGTTACATTTCTTTCTTCCTTTCTAATGGTTCGCTCTTATCCCCCTTTACTTCCTCCAGCAAAGCTGCCATATCAGTAGTAATTACCTCCCCAAAACGGTTGGCACTGCGCTCTGGTTTGTCTGTATATTTTCTGCGGATTTCCTGGTTCACTGCCTGTATCTCCTCATATAGACCGCGGGCTGACATGCGCATTGCCCCTTCTCCCCAGATAATCATCTGTTCCAATCCATCGGAGGTAGCTACTGTGACATCATATTTTCGACCTATCTCATGAACTGTCTTTTCAATATACTGATCTGCTGTCTCCGCTTCTTTTGTGTACACTACATGTATATTGTGATATTTTTGCATTTCTCCTAAATGTCCTTCCACCTTATAGGCATCAAACACCAGGATTATGTGTTGCTTCCGATATCCTTGATAATTGCAAAGAATATCCATCAACTTCTGTCTGGCTGCCCCTAAATTTACTGCCGCCAATTCATTCAGTTCTTCCCATGCAAAAATAATGTTATATCCATCCACTAACAAATATTTTTCTACTGGTTCCGGCATCTCATAAGTTGTTTTTCGTGTTTTGCTTTTTACAGGCTTTGTCTGCTCACGAAAGGCTGTATATTTTTGCTTTACCGGACCGTATGTTCTGGTAAATATTTCTTCTAACTCCTTATCCATCTGTATAGAGGACTGACCTTGTGCTACTTTTTGTTTCTGTACTACAAGTTCCGGTTCTTCTTTGACTAGAACAGCCTGCTTCCACGCATGCTCTAAGTGCATACATTCATACACCTTGTCCCAACTAACCACATATCCGGCACCATGGGCACAAAAAACGGAACCTGTAGGATTAGCAGTATCTTTCTCTGCATCATAGCCAATTTCTGCTATAACCTCCTCTGAATTATGGCATGGTTCATATCCTTTCACACTACAGAATAACTGGCCTTCTCCTCTGGTATAGGCTATGACTTCCCTCTGATAATCCCGCATTGTTATAACAGGTGCACTACCGGTAAGCACTGACATGTCCCCCTCAGTTACCGGCGTCTGAAAGGTGCCATACATTTTCTGAATATCTGACATGGCACGTCCTAAATTTTCCGTTGGAACCTCTAACCGGAATTCATACACCGGCTCTAAAAGGACACTTTTTGTATTCTTCAACCCGTGACGTATGGCTCGATAAGTAGCCTGCCTGAAATCGCCCCCTTCTGTATGCTTGTTATGTGCCTTTCCTGCAATTAATGTAATTTTCACATCTGTAAGCTCTGCTCCCGCTAGTACACCTCTGTGCTTTTTCTCTTCTACATGTGTGAGAACCAACCGCTGCCAGTTTCTATCTAACATATCCTCACTACAGTCACTTGCCACCTGCACACCGCTTCCCGGTTCCCCCGGCTCTAGCAGCAAATGCACCTCAGCATAATGCCTAAGTGGTTCAAAATGCCCCACACCCTCCACAGGTTCTTCTATAGTCTCTTTATACACAATACTACCTGAACCAAACTCCACATCAATACCAAATCTCTCCTGAATCAGGCCTTTTAAGATCTCTATCTGCACTTCCCCCATCACTTGTGCCTGTATCTCGTCTGATTCTTCATCCCATAGGATATGCAGCTGTGGTTCTTCCTCCTCCATTGCACTAAGTTTTACAAATGTACTGTGTACATCGCAATCCTCCGGCAACTGAATCTGGTATGTCAAAACCGGTTCTAAAACTGGCTTCCCGGCCTCCTCTTCTGCACCTAATCCCTGACCGGCATATGTTTTTGCAGGTCCCATGACTGCACAAACTGTTCCTGCATATGCTTCTGCCACAGCCTGGTACTGACCACCGGAATAAATGCGTACCTGGTCAGCCTTCTCTCCTTCTTTTCCCTGACCACATAACACCATTTTTACTTTCAAGTATCCACCGGTAACCTTTAGCCATGTAAGGCGATTGCCTTGATTATCCCTTGAAATCTTAAATACTCTTGCGCAAAATTCCTCTGGGTAATCCCTTTGTCTGGTGTAAGTTTTGATTCCCTCTAAAAATTCTTCCACACCTTCTATCTTTAACGCCGAACCAAAGTAACAGGGAAATATTTTTCTATCCTGAATGAGGCGGGTAATTTCCTTTTCTTCTATGCGCCCCGTCTCTAAATACTGTTCCATTACATGTTCTTCACACATAGCAATATTTTCAAAAAATTCTTCCGGTTCTGACTGGTCGCTAAAATCTATACAACGCTCATCTAATCGCTGTGACAATTCCAGCATAAGCTTGTTTTTGTCTGTACCAGCCTGATCCATTTTGTTGATAAACAAAAATACAGGAATCTGATACCGTTTCAACAGCTTCCACAAGGTAATTACATGCCCCTGCACGCCATCCATGCCATTGATAATCAGCACTCCATAATCTAATATCTGCAAGGTCCGTTCCATTTCCGCTGAAAAATCTACATGTCCAGGTGTATCTACAAGGGTCACCTTCTGGTCTCCAAGATTAAATTCTGCCTGCTTTGAAAAAATGGTAATTCCCCTTGCCTTTTCCATGTCAAAGGTATCTAAAAATGCATTCTTATGGTCTACCCGCCCTAAGCTTCGTATACTGCCAGTCAAATACAACATACTTTCTGCTAATGTGGTTTTACCTGCATCTACATGAGCCAGTACTCCAATTACTAATTTATCTGCTTTCATATTTTCATTCCTATCGTATTTTTTATGCGCAGTCAGCAATATATTACAAGTGTACGGACAGTACGCTATATCGTGTTTGAAAATCGCTTCCTACAAGATAATTTTATCACACATATTATAACATACTTCCCAACATATTTCCACGCACAACAAACGACCGCCATATCCATTTATTTCTGATATAACGGTCGTTCTATGATTCTTCTGTATTCAATTTTATTCTTCACTTTCTTCAATTCTTCGCTGATGCAAATCAATCTTATTGCTTTTAGCTTCATTGATAAATTTTGTTTTTATTGTTTTTTATTCCCGGCTCGTAAGTGATTCATAATTGATTCTCTTACTTAGAAAGTTATTACATCATCTATATGAATAATACCAAGCTTCTTATATTTAGCAATCCGCCTCTAAATATCGTCAAAATCAATTAGATATAGTTTCCTTGTATTCCTGCATCCCTTCGGCTTGTTGCCTTTCACCAGAAATAGTCTGGATATATAAATACTTGTATTCTTCCAGCCTTTGTTTCTTTACACAAATTCGGAACCTTTGTATTATCTTTGTGGTAAATGTTCAATATGAGTGATAGCTGTTGTATACCTTATCTCTGTTCCTGCTCTTATTATGCAGATATCTGATTACTTAAGGATTAAGGTCTTTCTTGCGGGAGTTGCTATTCATTACCACTCTCATATTGAGGATTCATTACTTACGTTCCCAACGGAATCACCTCCATCTTCAACCTTTTTATCTATCTTAAATTTTGAATGTTATTGATTTAAGATTTTAGGTTGCGTTTCTTTGTTGTTTATGTCTGTATATTAACACACATATCATGGATTGTCAACCTATTTTTGTATTTTCATCAATTTTATTTGTTATTTTTCTTTTTTACATTTAGATATTTTGAAATTGTGTGAATATTGTGCGTTTTATGTTTTTTTGTATCCTTTTATGTGTTAGTGTGCTGACACCATAAAAATCCCAGCGAAAACTTATGCTTTCACTGGGATATAATTATGATTTACTAATTTTTAAAAATTTGTTCCGCTGTCTCTTCTGCTAGTTCCAATGAAATATCAGGAATTTTCTGTGTAAGCAAATCTACTGCTTGCTCCTTTGCAAGTCCGGTTTCCTTATAGGTTTCTAAAAGTGTATAGAGGAGCTGCTGATTTCTGGCGATTGCTTGCTCCTTTTCCGTCCTTGCCTGCTCGACTGCCTGTTCCTTTTCCGTCCTTGCCTGCTCGACTGCCTGTTCCTTTTCCGACTCTATCCTCTCAATCTCCTTTAACATACGTCCGAAATCTTTATCGTAAAGCTTTTTTACATAATCCCAATCACATTCTGTGAGTAACACATCGACCACCTTACCTTTCTCTTTGATTAGACGCTGTTTTAATATATCATGTTCCATGCAATAATTAATGGTATCTAATCAAGTCGATTCTGGATACATCTGAAGTTGCCAGGATTCCGCCCTCTCTTTTTTCCCGGAGTCCTAAGTCCCACTCCCAGCTATAGTTTACCAGAAAATTAATCTTCATGCCACCGTTCTCTGTGTTACTTCTGCTTGTATAGGGCAATAGTTCCTTAGATACAATTAAATATTCCTAAAATTACCATAAAAGGAATCTTTACCCGAACACTTTTTTCAGTACTTCATCCTCGTATAATATCTCTTTTGCTAACCTGCGATATTTTTCCTCATGAAGATAGGTGTGCCTGTGTGGCTTCATAGATGGTGCTAAGTCAATGGCTTTCTCATAATCAGACCGTTTCAGCCCTAATGTACTTACATAATCCCAGAAGCCAGTAGTGGTAAAGATCGTGTTCACTCTGACATAACGATGTTCCTGCACTTTACTCATCAGATAGGTGGCAATTCCAACCTGTACACCGTGTAGCTGAGGACACTCCAATATTTTGTCCAATGCGTGGGAAATCATATGCTCACTGCCACTGGTTGGAGCACTGCTTCCTGCAATTTCATTGGCAATTCCACTCATAGCAAGAGAATCCACCAGTTCCTTCAAAAATAAATCATCATGAATACTTTCAAAAGGTGTGCGGACAAAACTGTTCACGGCTTTTTTCGCAATCATCATGGCAAAATCATTTAACACAGTATAGCCATTCTTGTCCTCATACACCCAGTCATATAAAGCTGTGATTTTAGACACCAAATCTCCAATGCCGGAATATAAGAATTTTTCCGGTGCACTCTTGATTACGTCAGTATCCACAACAATACCATAGGCTAAATGTGCCGGCACGGAAGTTCTTCTGCCATTTACAATCAGCGATGCACTGGCACTGGAAAATCCATCACTAGAGGCCGAAGTCGGTACACTGATAAAAGGCAGTTTTCGCAGGTATGCTGCGTATTTTGCAACATCTATGACTTTGCCGCCACCAATGCCAACAATGACCTGGGCTTTGGCATTGATAGAAAATGCCAGCTCAATGATATCTTCAATTCTGGTGGAGGAAAGTTCCCGATATTCTAATACCCGGATTCCCTCCTGCTTCAGTGATGACATTACTTCCGTTCCAAACATGTCAATCAGTTCATTTCCAAAATAAATCACAGCATTTTCCATGCCCCCGGCTTTGATATAACTTCCTAAATTTTTTAATGTACCTTTTCCAACTTTTAAGATTGTCGGAATTGCAATATGACTGCTGCTCATAGTATCCCCCCTTGTTTTGTTACACTTATTATAATAACGGATTCTCTTTAAAATAAATATTTAAGTTGGTATGCCTTTGTAAGGAATGTTGTTCTTCCTTTATGTATCTCCAAGATGCCGGAAAACTATCCGGCACCCCGTTAACTACTTCCATATTTAGAAAATCAATAAATAGTGGTTCCTTTCCCATAAATTGTTCATAAAATGCATTAGCATACTTTGATTTTAGCTCATCATCCAGATTTAACTTATTATACAAAGCATGGTCTAAATTACTTGATAAATAATAACACCTATATGGTATTCCTTTGATATTGTCACATGTAAGAAGGTAATCCATCATTTCCCTCTTATGTTTGTTTCTATCTATTACTTTTTGTACGTTATTACATGAAATACTCTCCGTTGAATATACAAATTCTCTACTATCCCCTTGTACGATATACGAATCATCAATATATGCCCCATCCGTATCAAACACCTGAACGATTTGCCATATATCACTAAGTTTCAATTTTTTATCTTTCCGGTAACTATCTATAAATTTATAAATTTGTGTTTCTACATTATTTTGGTTTATATTTTCATCTGATGTAATATCCCCATGAGTAAACTCAAAATGAACTTCTTTGTTCCTATATATTTTCTTAAAAATATTCTCTAATGCCTTCTTATCTGTAGCACCCTCCACAATAAAAATTACCGCTTTATCCATACTCAAACATATCCTCTCCTTTTATATGCCATTTTTTACATCTCACTTTTCCTTAATAACTCCATAAATTCGGCAGAAAAGTCTAGTTTTATATCATTTTCTTGTGGTTGTCCGGCTTTTTTTAGTGCGTAACCCATATCCTGTAGATCTGTATCATCATATAGTTTTTCCTTCTGCCCGCCCAAGACAATAGTTCTTATATAAAAATCCCGTCGATTATGTGTCTTTTCTATTCCTTTTAAAGAAATATATCTATTTTCAGGATTGATGGTAGAGCAGATAATATTTTTTTTGTCAAGCTTCTCCATTATTCTTAAATTGTGAGAGGTAAAAATCAACTGTCCCTTCGCCTCTTCTGCCAAAACACCAATTAATTCGCCCAGCAAATATTCAAAAATTCCAGCGTCCAGCTCGTCAACCACAAGACATACGCCAGGATTATTATATAACGAAATCAAATAATTCAATAAAGAAATGATTCTTTTGATACCCTCTGATTCATACTTTGTAAGAAATCTTTTCCCATCCCGGTTAGAATACACTTCAACCTGAACTACGTTAACACCTTCTTTGTTTTTTTCCTCATTGGTTTTTACTAATTCTATGGATAAATTAGATATGATTGCTTTCAAGGCAACATTTATGGCAGCAACAATAGTTTCAAGTTTATTAAAAATATCTTCCGGAAATTCGCCCCGTCCATTAATAAATAACGGAATACACCCCTGCATAACCTCATTTTCAGATTCCGTATGCACATTTACAGGAATAAACCTATTGGCATAATTGGCACCTAACTGATTTACCTTTACTACCTGAAACTTCATTCTTGCAAACTGAAATAATGCTTTTATCACATCTGAAAAAGCCTTTTCTTCTTCATTCTGGTTATCAACCGACAATGACTTATTCATTACTTCATTAAAAAATAAAGACACATTTCTCTGGGCGCAAAATATACCAAGGTTTTGCACCACATAAAAGAATCGTATTTTATTAATTGCCTTTTCATTATCGGATGTTACATATGTCCGCATATTCTCTAAAAGAGCCTGTGTATCATAGTATGGATTACAAAAATATACATTTCTTTCCTTTTTCCAGGAAGAACCTCTTTGCCAATAGAAGATGTTCTCAGAATAAATTTGTATCTCCTTTTCTTCAATACTCTTTTTCAACAGTACTTCATATTTTGCTTTATATTTTTTTTTACCACATTCAATATAAAAAACGGTAGAAAGCTTCATTATATTATCATCAAGCATTCCCTCATATTCATCATATGCAATCGTATTTCCACTCATAATATGCTGCAGAATATCCAAGGCTTCAATAATAGCAGTCTTTCCGGATCCATTCTGTCCATATATTCCATTAATATCCGATGCTTCTAATTCTGCCCGATACTCAGTATTTGAATAATTCACATATTTTATATCACCATACTTAACATTTTTAAAATTTTTCAATTCTGATTCTACTATTCTTACCAAATATTTTTCTTTCATAGCAGGCACTCCTTTTTTAGAAACTACTATTTTTTATCGTTTTTAAATATTTATATTTTCCTTTTTTATTTTATATTTTACATGTTTTCCGATAAAATGTCCAGTTTTATTCTTTTTTGCAACCATAGGAGATTCTATGTAAATCATTAGAATATTATACCCTTTTAACAAAATATATTGCTACTACTTCACACCGATTTGAAGCCATCTGTCACCAAAATAACTACCCTATGTCTAAATAGTTCTTGTGTAATACCACTAAATAATGTATGATAATGCATATGTTCACCAGATAAGTGAATATCACAAAAGACCAAAAGAAGGGAACTATGTATTTATGAAAAAAATATTTTTCAAGAAAAGCTGGCTGTGGGCAATCGTGCTTTGTATGTTAGCTGTGTTCGCACCAACCAGGCAGGTGGAGGCCGCCGAAGCCGGCATTGTAAGTTTTGAATTGTATGAGGACGGGGAAGATACCTGTTCCAAGTATGATGTTACCGGCGACAAGATCCAAGATACTGTGAAAGTAACAGTGAAGAATAATCAGGATGACTCCTACAGCGGAACCTTGCAGGTATATGTAAATGGTAATTTAGTATTCAAACAGACAAGAGAACCAGATCCAATCTTTCATGTCAATCTGATTCAATTAAAAAATGGAAAGATATTTTTTGATATTGAAAGCACCATTTTCAGCGATGATGCTTGTATTCATAACCTCTATGTATACTCAAAGGGAAAATTAAAAAATGTATATGATTTCCAAGAATATTTTGCCAATTATGCATCTTACTACACGGTAAATATTGTTAATGTATCCGGGAACACTTTGAAAACTGAGGTACGTGCACAATTCCATACAACAGGCATCATTTGTTACAATATGAATGTTGCTTACAAAAATGGAACTCTTAAGAGAACCTCCAATACATATTCAATAAACTATGACAGCAGAACAAATAAATGGACAGTCGGAAGAACAATAAAGGCTTATAAAAGTGCCGGATCTAAAAAGCTTGCCTTTACATTAAAAAAAGGAAATTCAGCACAGTTAAATAAAGTTGTATATAAAAACAACAAAGTTTATTTCCAGGTAAAAAGAAGCAATGGAAAAACAGGCTATATCCCAGCTATTAGGAAATACCCGTATCCACAATATTTTGTAGAAGCACAATATGCAGGTTAAGCTATAAAAAAACAAACCACTTCTATGGAGTGGTTTGTTTTTTTTATTCATATTCTAATGAGTTTCTCCCTTTTTGTGGCGTTCAAAGAAGCTTTTTGTTTCCTTTGCTACCACACCGCTCAGTGCAAAGATGGCAATCATATTAGGAAGCGCCATAAGTCCATTAAAAATATCTGCGATAGTCCATACCGCCTTCACTGTCATATATGGTCCGATAAATACGGCAACAATATACAACCAGCGATACACCATAACAGCTTTCTTGTTGCCACCGGAAAGATATTCAAGGCAACGCTCTGAGTAATAATCCCATCCTAAAATCGTTGTGAATGCAAAGAACACCAGACACATCATTAATAAAAAGGATGATATGTTGGCTGGAATTGGAAGTCCCTGGTTAAAAGCATAGGTAGTAATCTGAACACCTTCTAATCCAGGCTGTTGCCATGCTCCTGTCAACACGATAGAAAGTCCTGTCATGGTACAGATCATGATAGTATCAATAAAAGTTCCTGTCATAGACACCAGTCCCTGACGAACCGGCTCCTTTGTCTGTGCAGCAGCTGCTGCAATTGGTGCAGAGCCAAGACCAGCTTCATTAGAGAAGATACCACGGGCAACACCTTTTTGCATAGCAACTATCAGAGAACCTACCACACCACCGGTAACTGCCGCCGGGTTAAATGCTGCCTTTACAATTGTCACAATGGCACCTGGAATTGCAGTAATATTGCAAAGTAACAATGCCAGACAAAGCACCACATAAATAATAGCCATAAATGGAACTACAATCTGAGAAACATTTGCAATTCTCTTAATACCACCGATTAAAACCAATGCCACACAGACACTTAAAATCAATGAGGCAATTACAACAACCCATGAGTAAGTACCAATTCCCGGAATCGTAACTGTCCAGCTCATATCCGGGTCAAAAAGATTATTAACTGCGGAAGAAATACCATTTACCTGGGAAAAAGTTCCAATTCCAAATAAACCTACACAGATTCCGAAGAATGCAAATATCTTTGCAAGCCATTTCCACTTCTGTCCCATACCACGTTCAATGTAATAAAATGGTCCACCCAGAGCATGGTTTTCACTGTCAACTACACGATATTTAACTGCCAGCAGACCTTCTGCATACTTTGTTGCCATTCCAAAAAATGCAGCAACCTCCATCCAGAATAAGGCACCCGGACCGCCTGTTGCGATTGCCGTTGCAACACCTACAATATTACCGGTACCAATAGTAGCTGAAAGTGCCGTACACAAGGCACCAAAAGAGGTTACTTCTCCCTCGCCACTTTCTTCATTCTTTACCATCCATTTCAGTGCTAATGGCAGCTTGCGAATCTGTAACACACCCATACGGAGTGTCAAGTAAATTCCGCCTACTATAATCAGCACCATGAGCGGTGGTCCCCACACAAAATCGTCCACCTTGACCAAAAAACTGTTAATTGTATCCCACATATTGTTCTCCTTTGTCACACTTAGATGCTTTAAACAGTGTATTTAACCTTATTATCCTACCATAAAATGTTTCAGAGAAAAAGTCCTAAAATGGGGAAATATTGTATTTTGTGGTGTACACGTATGTAATTGCGTATGAGGTTCATTGGATTTTTTACTGAAAATTTTCGCCCATAAAGGCTAAAATATTCAACCAGATTTCCGTTTTATACTGTATGCGTCCTGGGAAATTAGGCGACTACGCCCGGGAATTAGAATTATTCACATCTGCTAAATACTCAGAAAAACTATTAGCAGGTAGCTTTCTCCTCTTAGCCAGCATCTGAGCCCATATATTATTACCCTCACTTTCTGTTATTAATCTTGTATCCAAAGCTTCTCGCAGGATTTGTCCTGTATCTGTATGTTTTAAATTATATTTTTCGATATATGGCGCTATATCCTTGTAATTATTACTTGCCAATATACCATCGTATGTTTTGGCGAGTGCAATACCACCAGCTTCCCCCCGTCCAATACTTTTTTTACCTTTTTCCACCATATAAAGCCTGCAGAATGTTAGTATCATTAATCCACAAAAAAGCAGATAAACAATCCGTATCAAAAAATAAATCATTAATCATTCAAATTCGCTTCCTCTTCATCAAAATTGTATACAATATCTGCCCGATATGCTTCTAGCAAAAGTTCTTCCCTTTTACCATTTGAAATAAGATCCTTCTCTGCCATGTTCTCAACTTTTCGAATATATTCACCAGTTTTAAAATACTGCTTTGCCTTATCTGTTGGAAGATATAATTCCTTACCGTACCCTAACTTTGCAGCCTCTGTAGATACAGTAATAGTAATCATATTCAGCACCTCGAATTTAATTATGTATATAACAAAGTTATGCCATATATTTGAAAAGAAAAAAAATGCCGATTTCTCGACATTTTTTTAAAGTTTTTAGTAAAAATATCAATATTCAGTTATATCATGCTGGAAAAGTTAAAGTTAGACATTACCCTTGCTCTCTACGAGCTTGAATATTTTTCTTCACAAACTAATTTAACTGAATATCTTTTGCATACGCATATGAAATAATCTCACCTTGTTTCGTTGCACAGTATCCCTTTTCCTTATGTGAATAATTTGAAATATCTACGGAACCATAATCCTTAAATTTTTCATGTATCTTCTCAAGCACTATAAACTCTTCATCAGAAAGCACTCCTACTGGTATATCACATTCAGGAACTACCTGATGCTTTTCATAGCTATTTTCATAGATGACTTCGATATGTGCAACATGATCTGCAGCCATTTTTCCAAAAAGCATATCAAAATTTTCGGGTACAGGACCATAAGGTAAATGTGCATATCTCAATCCAGACATTGAAACCCCATTTTCCTTATAATATACCATATCTGAATAATTAAGCAATTTCATAAGTTTTGTTTTCAATAATTCCGTATTTTTATGTGCAAAAAATAGAACCATTGCACAAAATTTCTCATAATCAAATACTTTAAAGCCGTTTTCCTCACATGGATTTCTATAAAAGAACGCCTCAAAAAATCTTTTTCCAACACGATACTCATGATCTCGCTCTAATTTTCGAATAATTTCTAATAACTTATTTTTCTGTCTTTCATCAAACAACACTTCATTCTCTGTAAGATATGTCCTCATATTTTCTGGTTCACGCAAAAATAAAAGCAAACTATTATGCGCCTTATCCTGAATCGAACCATTCTCATATCGACAGATAGTTTTATCACCCCAATTAAGAAGTTTAGCAAAAGCTCTCTGACTAAGTCCGTACTGCTCTCTAATCTTCTTTATTTCCTCAGGCAACAAAAGTTTGTGTTTTCTTCTATACTCATTATAAGCCGTTATCAATGTTTCATTATCTAGTTCTTCACAAAAAAACTCTTCACCACAATCAACGCAAACTAGTACTTGTGCATCTACTTCAATTGCTTCACCACAGACATTATATGATTCCTTTTTAGTTATTTTCTTTGTTTCAACTTCTCTTCCACATTCTTCACAATACTTCTTCATTGATATCACCTCCTAAAGACTAAGCAAAATCATCATCATGGAAACCCATACATTTTAAGATCTCTTCTCCATTTTCCTGTGTTATTTTAACCTTTATATAAAAAGAATTGCCATCTATATTCTTCTTAAACTCCCATATATCACCTGGTCTATTATGGTCAAAATCTTGCTTAGGTCCTTTATAATAATCACCAACCACAAGTCCTAGTATTTCATTTTTTGCATCCAAGATAGTAAGACCATGTTGTGCTAAAGCTTGCATATTTTTTCTTCTAGGTACAAAATCATATTTCCCGGCAGATATTAATCTTTTCATTCTTTCGAGAAATGCTGCAATATTTGGTCCATTAGCTCTATTACTCACTTTATCACCTCCGTATATATATTATACCTCTTTAAAGTTAAAAGTCAACAAAAATGCGGTCATATGACCGCATTTTCAAATATTTCCTTTTTTATAATAAATTTTTTTTGCTACGCCTCCACAAGACTACACCGCACTGTAACGCGCTTCTGGCCGCCGTAGGTACAGGTGAACAGGGTTAAATCCCAGTCGCCGGCTAGCATTTTGTCTACGTCGTAGGCGCCTAAGGTCTCTGTCTGCTGTACTTCATAGGCGTGCTCTATTCCCTGAACATCAGTGAACGTTACCTTGTCTCCCGCTTTTAGATGGGAAATCTTTCCAAAATGTCTGCTGTAATTGTGGGCTGCAATGATGAGAGAGTTCTCCTCTGCGGTGCCTACATAGCGGCATGGTGCTTTCTTAAGGCCCTGGGAGGTGCAGTCCCGGATGACAGGCAGGGTAATGTCAATGGCAGGAATCGCAATTTCACCAATACATTTTTCTCCATCTACTTCTATGTAGGGAAGGGTAACCTGTGTCTCATTCCCAGTGGCGGTATCCGCGGTGGGAATAACCGGGTCCTCCCGGGTTATAACCGCTTCATAAGCAAGCTGCATTTCCTCTGCCGCTTGGTCACTGGCCTGCTCCATACTGTTCTGGTAAATGGTGCATCCTATCATGCCGGCAAAAATTACAACGCCTCCAAACATCAGAAATTTGCCCGGTTTCTTGCGGCACAGTATCCAGCCTGCCACAAATACAATTAGACTGCACAGGAACAGCACTGGTATGATGAAACGGGGCTGGCCTGTCTGTGGCAGTTTCTCAGGAGGTGCCGGGGTTGGCGTCGGCGTTTGGTTCACCACAGGTTCCGCTATAAATTCGGTTGGCCCAGGTGTTGGTTCCGCCGTTGCATGTAAATTCGGATCAGGTGTTGGTATCAACGGTCTTCTTGATGGTTCTACCGGCTCTGTTGTTGGTACCAGCACTGGTTCATCAGTTTCCGTGCCTGTCTCTGTAGGCTCCGGAGTTGGTGTTGGTGTTGGTGTTGGAGTCGGAGTTGGTGTTGGCGTTGGAAGGATTCCGGTCTTTGGCGCTGCAAGGACTTTGTAGTTAAGTTCCCCCTCTTCTTCTATAGGAACAGAGATAAGGAAAGGATCTATATTTTCATAGGTGTCCGGTACCTTAGTCAGTACTACTAAATAGGTACCAAATGACAGTTCTTTATAAACTGCATAGCCGCTGTTGTCTGTGCTTTGCTTTGTTCCCTCGATGCTCTTTGCTGTTACATAGGCGGCAAGGGTCTTTGCTGCTTCATTCTGCTCTGAGGCGTTTTTATCCTGTAGGTCTGTTAGTCCACAGGATGCAAAGGCGGTTGTCCATTCTATGGTCTGGGTTCCATCTTCTGCTTCTTTTATTTCTTCTATCATATAGATGGTAAATTCTGCATCCGGGATGCCTGCTGGTTCCTCTTCTTTGGTTCTGAGCAGGATGGTGAGTTCTCCTGTTCCGTTCTGTGTCATGTCTACGTTTGTGGCGGCGAAGACTGGGAATGTGGGGAACAGGGTTATTGTGAGGATGGCTAGAAGCGTCCATAGGGTTTGTTTCCATTTTCTCATGTGTTCTTTCTCCTTTCTGTGTGGAATCAAATCAATTATTCTTCTAACTTTATTGTAAAATCCGATTTATTCTATCTCTTTTTCTTGGGGCGTAGCCCGTCCGTGAATTGTCAGAATTGTTTCCCGGTTGTAGCTTCTCGCTACGTTTGGAGACCGCAGCTGTCAGGCTTGCAGGTTCCACGCAGGCGGAGCCAACGTTCCGGTGAACTAACTGCTAAGGTACTCTAAGACTCTCAGGAAAGCCTTCGAGCCTAAGAGTACCTAAGCAGTGGATTTCACCTCCACTAAAAGCGTCTCCTGATTGCCTGCCGCGTCTATCCCTCTACTCGCACACCGCGTATTAACAGGCGGTGGGTGTTGACGGCGTAGGGGGTGCAGGTTACCAGGGTGATGTAATCTTTGCCTGGCTCTAGCCTTAAGGGATCTGTTTCTTCGGGGGTGACTACCTGTATCTTGTCTACCTGATAGGTGAGGGTCCGGTTTAGTACATGTATGGTAAAGATGTCCCCTTCTTCTATCTGGTCTAAGTCGGTAAAGAGCTTGGCTGAGGGCAAACCTCTGTGACCAAACAGGACTGCATGGGTATTCTCGCCACCTACCGGCAGGGAGGTTCCTTCCATGTGCCCCACACTGGTCTCTAAGACTTCCTCGCTGGTTCCGTAACCGATGGTCAGGCGGACACCGATTTTGTCTATCTCTATATAGCCCATTACATCGCTGCCTTCTACTTTCAGAAGGTCTGTATAGGTCAAGCCTTCCTTTGCAAATTCGTCACGGCAGCTTTCGATGGACTGAAAGTCTATGTTATCTTCGAAAAGCTTTCGGTTGTAGGCGTCGGCTTTGTCGAAGAGTGCGTTGTAAGCGGCCTGCTCTAATTCTGCGGACCGTTTCCGGTAGTTCTCCACTAACTGTGCCTGCTTTCGCTCATTTACATAGTTGCTGATAGTGGGGTATAGGGCTATCGCCAAACCGCTTAAAGTCATCAGCAGGAATAGAATTAAGGGGATTCGCTTTTTCAATTTTGCCTTCATCTTATGTCCTCCTGTAAAAAGTTAGTTTACTTTGCATACAACATTCACCTCTCGAAGCTTTGACATAACCTCATCTGATGTAGATTCGTAGCAGCCTAAAATTCTAATAATATTGTAAGTATTCAGTTCAATGTTAGTAGTAGAAGTTCCTGTGTTGTTAATGAAAAATTTTAATAATATTGTAAGTATTCAGTACCTTCATAAGTCAAAATAGGAATCACATCCATATTCAAAAGAAAAAATTCAATTAAAGCTTGCTTCGATTTGGAGAGCTCACCTACAGTGATGGATGTTTGCCTATTACCACCACGGTTTCATAGGAACTGTGCAGTGCAATACAATCCCATACTGAATAGTTCATAATATCTTTAATGCCAAAAGATTCTTGCCTATTACCACTACAGTTTCATAGGGCCTGTGCAGTGCAGCACAATCTCATACTGAACAGTTCATAATATCTTCAATGCCAAAAATTTAATTTGTATCTATTTCTTTATACACTTCCAGTATCTTACTTATTGCTATTTCTGTATCTACTTCCAGCATCTTACTTATTGCCGGTCCTTTATATTTCTTATCCCAAATCGCCAACTTTTCATATTCAAACGCAGTGTTATAAACAACCGTCTGTATCATAAATGCATTACAACGATATATTTCTATTATAGACAACATCCCCATAAAACTCAACGAACAATTACACAGAAGCAAACAAATTCTCCCATTTGTTTAACCTTTCTTCTTCCGGAAAAAGCGATATCTGATATCCCGCTTTAGGGACTTATATCGTTGCCTCATGTACAAGACCTCCTGCTCCTGCCTTTCCCGGAAGCCATAGCAGCTTTCCTCCACTAAGGCCATCATTTTTTCAAATTCCTCCTGAGGCAATGTAGGATTCTGCTTTTGTACCTCCAATGCAAACGCTTCTGAGGAGGATTCTGTCTCCGGTGACATGCCATGCTTTACAAGCAGCCTGTAATATGCCTTGAAAATATCCGTAATCCTTTCCTCCGGTGCACGCTTTCTGTTAAGACCTAAGTTCCGTCTTCTTCTGCGTATACAGGTGATAACCGACACACATACAAAACTCACAATAATAACAGCCATAAGTACATGAATCACCGATTCTAAATTACCATTAAACCATTCCTTCCAAGGATTATATTTCTTCTCCTCATCCTGCTTATCTTCCGCTGAATCCTTGCTATCTTCTTCCGGCGCATCCTGGCTTGTCACCGCATCCCCAATGAATTCCACTTCTTCTGCAGTTCCCAATGCACCCGGTGTCATCTCTACCGGCATAAAGCCCTGCCCCTCCACATAGATCTCA
>JBGVIB010000019.1:0-28376 GCA_045122835.1 Lachnospiraceae bacterium | reverse complement strand
GAAATTCGCGCTAAAAACAAAGCCCGAAAATGACGAAAGTGAGCGTAATTTTCGGACTTAACGCGCGAATTTCCACCCTAAGAACTACTAACATCATTCCGAACTTTCCCAGTTCCCAATCTTCTTTGCCAGTCTCAGCCGGACGGGTAACGATTATAATTAAGCAAGCGTAAAAACCAGAATTTGAAATAATCTTCTAATCGGTGTAGATTAAATTATGAAACATTAACAACGCCGGTTGTTTCTGCAGTTACCACATCTATTTTCTCTGCGATCATCGTAAAGATTCTCCTTGCGATCTTCGTGTCTGCCTTCATATTGCTCGTCGCAACGGTCCTCTTTTCGTTCATGGTGTCTGCCTTCGCGTTGCTCGTCGCAGCGGTCCTCTTTGCGATCTTCGTGTCTGCCTTCGTGGTGCTCGTCGCAATGCTCCTCTTTACGCTCCTGGTGTCTGCCTTCGCGGTGATTGTCGCAATGATTCTCCTTGCGCTCCTCGTGCCTGCCTTCATGGTGCTTGTCATAATGCTCCTCGCGTCTGTCTTCTTTGTGATCATCACAACGTTCTTCTCTCTGTTCACCGTTTTGATTGCATGAGGCACAGTTACGTCTGCCACAATTATTAAAGAATGGGAACAAAAAATTATTTGCCATAGGAAAAAACTCCTTTTTTATTTAGAATATGCAAAGAGCATTATAAATTGTGCCCCATAATTGGAAAGTAATATATTTACACTGCACAGTCATCTTGCAAATCCCATGCTAACATGGTACACTATAAACAAATGTTTGCATGAAGGAGGGAAAGACATGTCATTACAATTTATTATTGGGGGAGCCGGCTCCGGCAAATCCTATACCATGTATCAACGCATAATAGAAGCCTCCATGCAGAACCCGGATGTTACCTATTATGTAATCGTTCCAGAGCAGTCTACACTTTTAGTGGAGCAGGAAATTATACGTTTACATCCCAGAAAGGGACTTTTAAATATAGAAGTATTAAGCTTCGTCAGATTGGCATATCATGTATTTTCTGAGATTGGAAGAGAACTGCTTCCTATGTTAGATGATACAGGAAAGGTGCTAATTTTAAGGCGAGTAGCAGAGGAAAAGAAAGAGGAACTGATTTTACTAAAAGGGCAGCTTAAGAAAAATGGCTGTATTCAGGAGGTAAAGTCCCTCTTGTCAGAATGGATGCAGTATGGCATTGGTGGGGAAGAATTATCTGCAATGGAGCAGGCAAGTGAAGACAAGCCACTTCTTCATACCAAGCTTCAGGATATGTCCTTGCTGTATCATGGCTTTAAAGAGTTTATAGAGAGCCGGTATATCACACCGGAGGAAATGCTTTCTGTGTTAAGCCGGGTGATTAACCAGTCCAGGAAAGTAAGAAATGCCTATATTGCTTTTGATGGATTTACCGGATTTACACCGGTTCAGAATATAGTTGTGCAGGAGTTACTGACCTGTTCAAGAGGAATTACTGTAACAGTAACCATTGGCCAGGGGCAGAATCCCTATGAGATTCATGGAGAGCAAGAATTATTTCATATGGGAAAATGTACTATCCGCCAGGTAAGTGCCATGGCGGAAGAAAGCGGTGTTAAGCGGGGAGAGGATATTATTTTAAAAGGGGCAAGTGTGCGTTTTTCAGAAAAAAGTGAACTTTCCCATTTAGAGCAGAATCTTTTTAAATATCCAAATCGTCTGTATACAGAGCCTTGTGAACAGATTGCAATAATGGAAGCAGCTAATCCACATGAGGAGATGTTGTTTGCTGCTGCCAAAATCAGAGAATGTGTGGAGAAAAAGGGATACCGCTATAGAGAGATTGCGGTTATCAGTGGGGATATAGAGAGCTATGGCAGGGAAGCAAAGAAAGTATTTGATTTGTTTGACATTCCATGTTTTATTGATACAAAGCGTTCGTTGTTCCAGAATCCCTGTGTAGAATTTCTGCGCTCCTTTTTACAGGTATTTGTTCAGAATTATTCCTATGAAAGCGTTTTCCGTATGCTGCGAAC
Source organism: Lachnospiraceae bacterium (assembly GCA_045122835.1). Lineage (GTDB taxonomy): Bacteria > Bacillota > Clostridia > Lachnospirales > Lachnospiraceae > JBGVMW01. Next base: position 26,352 of record JBGVIB010000019.1, on the reverse strand, counting down.
CAACATGACACCCCTTAATCGTCAGGATGTGGACATTCTTGAAAATTATGTGCTGGCTCATGGTGTAAAAGGCCGTACAAAGTGGAGCAGACAGTGGGTGCGGGACCGTTATAGAGAGCAGGATGATTCAGAACATGCAGTGGAGATGCGAAATCGTTTCAGCCAGGAGATAAAGGCAATGAACGAGCTTCGTGAACAGGTGATGAAATTGACAGAAGTATTTGCAAAATCCACTAAGGGCAAACGTACAGTCAGAACCATAACAGAAGCCTTATTTTCTGTATGTCGGGAACTGAATATACAAGGCCAGTTAGAAGCTTATGCCAAGCAGTTTGAGGAAGCGGAAGATTTTTCAAGTAAGAATGAATATGGACAGATCTATAAGAAAGTTCTGGAATTGTTTGACAAGCTGGTTGAATTATTAGGTGAGGAAACCATCACTTTGCGGGAATATGCAGAAATCTTAGATGCCGGATTTTCGGAAATTAAGATTGGTATTTTGCCAACAGGAATTGACAGAGTAGTATTTGGAGATATAGAGCGTACCCGTTTAGAGCAGATAAAAATGATTATTGTGGTAGGAACAAACGATGGCTTGATTCCTTCCCACAGTGGTAGTGGAGGTCTGCTTTCTGATTTAGACAGGGAGTTTCTAAACAGCAAGGAGTTTCATTTAGCACCAACAGCAAGGCAGAAAGGATATATGGAACGATTTTATCTGTATCTTCTCTTTGCTAAGCCATCGGAAAAGTTAATTCTTTCCTATTCCAGAAATAGTAGTGATGGCAATTCCTTGCGGCCTTCCTATTGTATTGCTACACTTTGCAAATTGTTTCCTGAATTGGAAGTGCAAACCTATGAGACAGGGAAAACCGCCTTTACGCCAAAGCAGGGAATTGAGGTACTTTTGAAAGATTTGCCTGGAATTTCTAAGGGGCAAGAAGTCAATCCTTCTATTTACAATCTGATTGCGTGGTATGAAAGACAGGAGAACTGGAAGTCCTTTATGGATAAAATGCTGAAAGCTGTATTTTACCAGAAGCAGGAAGAAAAAATGTCTCCTGAGACAGCACAGTTGTTGTATGGAAAAGAGCTTATCAATTCAGTCAGCCGGTTAGAGAGGTTTGCCGGCTGTGCATTTGCTCATTTTTTAACCTATGGATTGCAGTTAAAGGAGCGAGATGTTTTTTCCTTTGCATCTGCTGATATGGGAAATCTGTTTCATGAGGCGTTAGAGCTGTTTGGAAAGCAGATGAAGGAAGAAGGACTCACATGGCAGACCATTGAAAATGACAAAAGAGAGCAGATGGTAGATGAAATTTTGGAAAAATGTGTGGCTACAAACGGTTCTATGGCTTTAGGGGATACGGCAAGAAGCAGCTATACTTTAGAGCGAATGAAGCGAATTTTGAAGCGTACTACCTGGGCACTTTGTGAACAGTTGAAGCGAGGTACCTTTTATCCGGCTTCCTATGAAGAGCGATTTTTCCAGGAGTACCAGTTAGAGGCGAAGCGGCTTTTAAAATTGTATGGAATTATTGACAGAATTGACATCAGTAAGGATGATGGAAAGGTTTATGTTAAAATAGTAGACTATAAATCTGGAATCAAAAAATTTGAAATAACGGAATTTTATCATGGATTGCAGATGCAACTGCCCATGTATTTAGATGTGGCAATGGGTAAAATGAAGGAGCGATATCCTGAGGAGGAGATAATTCCAGCAGGTATTCTGTATTATCATATGGATGATCCGTTAATTGACACCTTATCCCAGGCTGGTGAGGAGATTGAGGCTGAGATTTTGGGTAAGCTTCGTGCAGAAGGTCTGGTAAATGAGGAAGGGGATATTATTGAGCGGCTTGATCAGTCTGGCGATGCCAAGTCCCTTGTAATTCCGGTAGGACGAAAGAAGGATGGTTCTCTTACTGCTGCATCCTCAACAGCAAACACAGAGCAGTTTACCATGCTTTGCCAGTATGGAGAGCAGAAAAGTGAGGAGCTGGCAAGTCGTATTTTAAACGGAGAAACAGAACCGGAACCATACTGGTTAGAAGGGAAAACAGCTTGCGACTATTGCGGTTATCGTGGTATTTGTGGCTTTGATAAGCGGATAGATGGCTATCATTACAAGAAGTACCAGAAGGAAAAAGCGGATGATGTATGGAATAAAATAAAAGAGGCGACAGAAAAGGAGGGAGAACATGAGCAGTAGAAGTTGGACTGCAGAGCAGCAGAAGGTAATTGATACAAGGGGGAAAAATATTTTAGTATCAGCTTCAGCCGGTTCCGGTAAGACAGCAGTTCTTGTTGAGCGCATTTTAAAGCGTGTTATGGGAAATGAGCAGGAAGAACCGGTTGATATAGATAAAATGCTGATTGTGACCTTTACCAATGCGGCAGCAGCAGAGATGCGGGAGCGTATCAGCAAAATATTAGAGGAGCAGGCAGAGAAGCATCCTGAAAATGTGCATTTGCAGAGACAGCTGACATTGGTTCATCACGCTCAGATTACCACTATTCACAGCTTTTGCCAGTATGTGATTCGCAATTACTTTCATCTGGCAGACTTAGACCCTTCTTTTCGCATTGCAGATGAGATTGAAAATACATTGCTTAGAGGGGAAGCCATAGAAGAATTATTAGAGGCAAAATATGAGGAAAAAGACAAGGGATTTTTGCAGTTCGTGGAATGTTATGCCAGCGGAAAGAAGGATACTGTCTTAGAGGAAATGATTTTAAAAGCCTATGAATTTTCCATGAGCCATCCATTTCCGGAGGAGTGGCTGCACAGTTTGTCTGCACCATATGAATGTGAGAGTTCAGAGGCATTTAACCAGTTACCGCTGATTCAGTGGATGTGCGGTCAGGTGGTGGAACAGGCAAAGGAATTAAAGGCGTTGCTTCGGCAGGCAATGGAGATTGTGCAAGAATCAGATGGACCGTATATGTATGAGTCGGCCATTGAAAGTGATTTGATGATATTTTCTGGCTTGCAGGATGATATGTCTTATGAGGGATTGTATCAGATGTTTTCTAATGTTTCTTATGAGAGACTTAGTGCTAAGAAAGATGAGTCTGTGTCAGAGAACAAGAAGAATCAGGTAAAAGTGTTACGCGAACAGGTGAAAAAAGGAATCGAATCTATTTCTAAGAATTATTTTTCGGAGGAAGAAGAAGCGGCGAGAATACGCATGAATGAATGTGCCGCTCAAGTGAAGGTGTTCGCTGATTTGATTCTTGATTTTAGTGAGCGATTCGCACTGAAGAAAAGAGAAAAAAATATTATAGATTTTCATGATTTAGAACATATTGCATTAGGGATTTTAAGAAAGAATAAAAACCCGACTAACGCCGCCAGAGAGTTGCGCAGTCATTATGAAGAAATTTTTATTGACGAATATCAGGATTCCAACCTTGTGCAGGAATATCTGCTGACCAGTGTAGCAGGGGGCAGTGAGGAAAATCCGAAAAATAACCTGTTTATGGTAGGAGATGTGAAGCAGAGTATTTACCGGTTCCGAATGGCAAGGCCGGAACTTTTTATGGAAAAGTACGACAGTTTTCCAATTCAGGATACCGATGGGAAAAATATCCGTATTGATTTGCATAAAAACTTCCGAAGCCGCGGAGAAGTGTTAGAGGGAGCTAACTATATTTTCTATAAGATTATGCAGAAATCCATGGGAAATGTAGTTTATGATGAGGAGGCGGCATTGCAGACAGGTGCAAACTACCCAGAAAAGCCTGTTTCCTTTGCAACTGAGTGGCTGTTTGTAGAGGGAGACGGTGACAGTGAGGAGATACCGGAACTGGAGGAGATAAGCGGCAGAGAATTAGAAGCCAGAGCAGTGGCTAGGGAAATAAAGAAATTGGTGCAGGATGAGGAGAGAAATATTTCTTATGGAGATATTGTGATTTTGCTTCGTTCCATGACAGGTTGGCGTGATGTTTTTGAAGAGGTGTTGATGATGGAAGGTATTCCTGTGGCAGCAGGAAGCAGCGAAGGATATTTCTCAGCAATAGAGGTGCAGGTTGTGTTGGCATATCTTGACATTATTGATAACCCAAGGCAGGATATTCCTTTGGCAGTGGTGTTGAAATCCCCAATTGTAGGGCTTTCTACGGAGCAATTAGCAAAGATAAAAGGAAATCATAAGGAATTGTCCCTGTATGATGCGGTGTTAGCGGAGCAAGAAGAAAATGAGACGGTACGGACATTTTTACTGCAGTTAGAAGATTTCCGGGACAGAACCTCTTATACATCCATTCACGAGTTGATAGAACAGGTATATGAGGAGACTGGCTATTATTATTTTGCATCTGCCATGCCGGAAGGCGCTACACGAAGGGAACATTTAGATATGCTGCTCCAAAAGGCAGTGGATTATGAAAAAACAAGTTATAGCGGACTGTTCCATTTTCTACGATATATTGAGAAAATGAAAAAGTATGAGATAGAATTTTCCCAGGGGGCAGAGGAAACCCAGGAAGATAAGGTGCGGATTATGACCATTCACAAAAGTAAGGGGTTGGAATTTCCTTATGTATTTGTGTCTGGCATGGGAAAACAGTTTAACAAGCAGGATTTAAAGCAAAGTTTTCTGTTAGATATGGATATGGGAATTGGTGTGGAATATCGTAACCCGAAGGTGCGTGTGAAAACATCCACATTATATAAGAGAATTTTACAGAAAAAAGTGGACAGTGACAGCCTGGGTGAGGAGCTTCGTGTATTGTATGTGGCATTTACCAGAGCAAAAGAAAAGTTGTACATTACCGGAACGGTGAAGAAGTTCCTTGAACGGTTGGAAAAGCTGCCTTGCTCGAGTGGAGATTCATCAAAATTGTCCTTATTGCAATTAACCACAGCACAAACCTATATGGACTGGTTTTTACCATGCTTAGCGGACCATGGGGCAATGAAGCCTTTATATGAGGAAATGGGTATTGACAGAGATGTGCGTGAATGGGAGCCGGAATACCATATCCGATACATTGCAGCCAAAGAGCTACAGGAGAATCAAGGTGAGGAAACCATTGTAAAAAATGCAAAAATCACCGGTATAAAGGGCAGAGCCCAGTTAGAAGCTATATTAGAGGAGGAAAAAACAAGTGAATTAGAGGAGAAATTTTCTTACCGATACCAATACGAGAAAAGCATTGGTCTTCCGGCAAAGGTCAGTGTATCTGAATTAAAAAAGGCAGCCTATGAGAAGGCATTAGAGGAAGAAGCAGAAGCGTATGAAATGTTTGATAAAGGGGTGGCAGAGAAGTATACTGAAGAACCTGTGGAAACAGAGATGACAGGCAACTGCATTGATGAATTGGCAGAACAAGATGCAAACAATTATCTGCAGACAGAAGAACTGCTTCCGGAATTTTTAAAGAATACAAAAAAAGAACTGACAGGAGTAGAACGAGGAAATGCCTACCATCATGTGATGGAGCGGATGGATTTTTCTTTGCGAAAGTTTGGAGAAATCAAGGAATATATCCAGATTCTTGTTGAAAATGGAACAATCAGACAGGCGGAAGCCGACTGTGTTTCCGTTAAGAAAATAAAAGATTTTCTAAATAGCAACCTTGCAAACCGTATGTATATAGCACAAAGGGAAGGAAAACTTTTCTTAGAGCAGCCGTTTGTCTATGAAATACCAGCGAAACGCATGAGTCAGGATAATGATGTGGACACATTGTTGATACAGGGTATTATTGATGGATATTTTGTGGAAAATGATGAGATTGTATTGATGGATTATAAGACAGATTATGTGCACTGCAAAGAGGATCTAATCAAGCGGTATGAGGTCCAGCTTGGTTATTATGCAGAGGCTTTAGAGTCCCTTACTGCTATGAAAGTAAAAGAAAAAAGGATGTATTCCTTCTGTCTTGAAGAAGAAATATTAGTATCCTAAGTATTTCAGTTGAATTACTTCAGACACGCTCTAGAGCATGTCCTCAAATTCATTCCTACAATCTGCACGCCCCATTTCGCGGTGAAATTTGCTATAAATTTAGCATACGTAGTCCACTACGCATACTAAATTTATAGCAAATTCACCGCAAAGTGGAACGCACATCTTGTAGAAAGCAATTTGGGGGCATGCTCTAGTAAAATTGACAACAGAAAAAAAGACAATGCCGAATTTTTATGTAATACATTATAAAAAATTAAATATGAATTTGGTAGTTTTAAGAATAGCCGACAGGAAAGAAACTGTTTATAATGAATCATGAGGTAAGACCTTATGAATTCATATAAACAGTTTTTCTTTTGAAGAAATATAGAGGTGTTCTGGTGACAGGCACCCATTCAGACAATCGAAGGACACTGTAAGTACTTACAGCTTCGTCTTATTTTCAAAAAATGAGAGTGATAAGAAAGGAGAAGCAGGAAAATGGAGTTTTATGCATCCGTTAAGTAATATGTGGTGCAGAAATGAGGAAATATGGAAGATAGAAAAGGTGTATTAAATTTGCAGTCGCTAAAACTGGAGGATTTTGGTGTCCTTGCAGATTACATTAGGGAGGATTCCGTGACAGACATCAACTGGAATGGAAATGCACTTTGGATTGATGATTTAGAAAAGGGGCGCTACTCTGCAGAGGAAAAGCTGAGTAACGAGTATTTAAACGGAATTTCCACAAAGCTGTCTAACGTGGTAAGCAGGCAGTTTAACAAATACAATCCCATTCTGGAAGCGGAGACGGCAGATATGCGTGTCAGCGTAATTCATTCTGAGGTAGCAAATACGGGAACGGTGCTGTCTATACGAAAGGTTCCTCCTAGAAAACGACTGACAAGGGAGGGAATGGAAAAGGAAGGATTCTGCCAGAGGGAAGCCATTGAACTGTTAGAAACCTGTATGAAAGCAAAGCTAAATGTAGTGGTAAGTGGCCTGCCCGGTGCGGGAAAGACAGAATTGTTAAAATATTTAGGCGGTTATATAAAGAAAGAAGACCGGGTGATTACTATGGAGGATAATCTGGAATTGCATTTTCCGTTGCTGTATCCGGACAAGGATTGTGTGGAATTTAAAATTTCACAATTGTTTTCTTATACAGATGCCATAAAAGCAAGTCTTCGTTTATTGCCGGATTATCTGGTGTTATCAGAAATTCGTTCTGTGGAGGCAAAATATTTGTTAGAGGCACTTTCCACAGGGGTTCATTGTATGTCAACGGTTCATGCAGATTCTGCAGATAAGATTCCTGACCGGATACAGAGCATGTCGGAATCTGGTGGAATACGAAGTGTGTTAAATGATGTATACCGCTACATTGATGTGGGTATTCACATTCAAAAACGTGTGGATGAGAATGGAAAGGTACACCGTTTTCTGGATGAAATCTGTATGTTCGAGCGGGAGGATGAACACAATCACATTCATTATCTTATGAGGGAAGGCTGTATGACAGGAAAACGGATCCCCCAGAGCAAATTAAACAGAATGGAGCTTTGTGAGAGGAGGGAAGCAGATTGAAAAAATGGTTACAGCAGTTTCGATTTTCCTTCTTGCTTGAAGAAATTGAGAGGTATGGATTTCATTATTCCTTCAAGGAATATTTAATGGTAATGGCTGGTGGTATGACAGGGATATGGTTCTTGTCTGAATACTTGCATCTCCGTGTGGAAATGGCGGCTTTATTAGGGATGATTTACCTGTTACTTCTTCCTGGTGGAATTCGGATGCAATTTCGTTACTTGTACGAGCAGAAGCGATTTGAAGACATTACAACCTATATGCAATATCTTATGTATAGCTTTAAAAGAAATCGAAAGATTGTGGTGGCATTAGATGATACAGCGATTCTTTGCTCCGGTGAATTGCAACCCCTTATGGTTCAGGCAATGGAGAAAATCCTATACAGTGATGCACGACCGGGGATTTACCAGGAAGCCTTTGCCATTATCGAAGAACAGTATGAGTGTATTCGCTTGTCATCCATACATTCCTTTTTAATTCAGGCAGAAAGAAAGGGTGGTAATCCCTCTAAGTCCCTGCAAATTTTACAGGATGACTTACAGAACTGGGTGGAAAATACATATGCATACCAGAAAGAGAGAAAGAATTTACAGACGAAAGTAATGATTTCTATTGTGTTATCAGCAATCATTTCTATGATGATGTATCGTTTGTTGCCATTAGAATCCGGTGATATAGCATCAAGTCCTATATATCAGGTTGTGACAACGGGATTGCTCATAAGCTTTCTTTTTCTCATTATGTTATCCCAAAAGGCTATGGTACATTCCTGGCTAAAGGATGATCATAAGCCGGATGAGAAACAGTTTGCCAGGGATTATGAGCTTTACACATCTGGGAAAGGCAGCAGAAGAAAACGAAGGTATGCCAGAAAGCGAATGGAAAAAGAAGTTCTGCTGGCATTTCCAGTGTGGCTTCGTGAACTGGCATTATATCTACAGACAGAAAATGTATATAATGCCATTCTAAAATCCATAGAAAACTGCTCGTATGTTTTGGAAGAAGAATTAACTAAGACCTTAGCTAAAATTGAGCAAGAGCCAAACAATATGGCATCGTATTGTACTTTCTTTGAAGGTTGCAAAATGTCGGAGCTACAGTCTGTGTTTATCATGCTTTACTCCATGACAGAGATAGGAAGTGAAGAGTCTGATGAGCAGATATACAACATTATGCAGCGGAATAATCTGCTGACGGATAAGGCTGCAAAGCTGGCAAATGAAGATGCGGGGTTTTTGTTTGCAATCTATATGCTTATGCCTATGGTTCTTTCCGCGGCAAAATTACTGGTGGATATGGGATTGTTCATGATGCAGTTTATGGCGCATTACAGTACTTTTGTGTAAGGACAGGGTCTGTCTAAAATGTATAGAAAAATGTTATGCGAGAGAAGGCACGTTGAAAGGAAGGCGGATAAATGAGATCTGTGTTGGAGGAATATGGAGTGCTGTTCTATGACATTCTGGCAGGAACTGCGGTGATAGCCGGTTTGGAAATAGTACTGGAATGGATAATAGGTTAGGAGGCGTGTATGATATGAAAGAAATGTTTGAAGAATATGGTGGCGTTATGATAGCTGTGATTCTTATGGCAGTAATTTTATCCATGACACACTTTCTCTGCAGTGCCTATGAGGGGATAGCAGGCTGGTTTGCCCAGTCATTAGGGAGTGGTGTATGAAAAGCCTATTAGGAGAATATGGTAGAGTCATTCTATTTATTGTGATAGCCGGTGGCTTGCTGGTATTTCTTGCTGGAACATATGGCAGGCAGCTTGAGGATAAGTTTGTCATTCGGGAAAAGGGAGTGGCTGATAATCTGTCAGAGGAACAGATTTATTTATCAGAGAATGGATATCAACCGTATTTTACAGGAGTGGAGCATTTGACAATAAGTAAAGGCTTCCGTGGGATTAGTGGAGAGGTCGAATTTGCTAAGGAAGATGCATTGGAGGGAGTGAAGGCCTATGAGTATCGGTATGTGAATAAGGAGTTGACCATGCAGGAGATTCCAACAGAAAAAATTCAGGTATATCCCTTTGATGAGCAAGAGGATGCATTACAGGATTCTGGGAGAAACAAGATTGATGTAAGCCATACGGGACGTTATTCTCTGCGTTATGTGGTAGAGGGGACCTCTGGATTGAAAGCAGAAACAACTAGAATTGTACTAGTTGATTTACTTCCAGAAGGAATCAGCAGATACTAGGAGGAAACATTCATGAAGGTAGCAGTGGAATTTTTTGTTGACAGTATACTGCTTCTGTTAATGACAGCAGCAAGTGTGTTTTTTATTGTGATTTCCCTTATGACCGCAGATGCCAGAAATTTTCATTCCACATCAGTTGCTAAGATTGAAGCTAGTGATGGCAGTTCCCTGGTAATGAAGGAATGCATGGAAGAGGCAGAAGAAAAGGGATATAAGATGGAGATTGTCCCTACTTGTTTGTATGAGGATAAATCCTACTATTATGTAACGGTATCTTACGAGATACAGATACCGGGAAGTGAAGCACAATATGGCGGAACTGTGGAAGGTTATGCAAGATAATTTTAATGCCGCTTAGGCGGCGGAATGGAGGATAAATATGAAATCATTTTTAGAAGAATATGGGTTAGTAGTAGTAGCAGCAATTATTATAGGTTTGTTTGTAACCTTTGCCAGTCCTTTTGGCAAATCTATTCAGTCCTATATTACAAGTACAGTGCAGACTTTTGCAGATAATTCGCAGTCTGCCGTGAATGGTGCCTCAGAAAGCACGCCGGAACCGGAAAAGTAAGGTTTTACTATGAAAGGTGTTGTGAAAGCAGCCATTTTGTGTATGATTTTACTGCAGACCATAACCATTATCCAATGCATTGATACCAAGTCTGTCCGCAGGGAAGAAATCTATCAGGCATTATCAGAAGCAGAGTATGCATCCTTAGAAATGCTACGGGAAGACAAGGGAGAATTTGACTTTTTAGTTCCACTTTCAGAGGAACAGCTTAAGCAAGGAAATGTAAAGCTTCAGGAAGAATTTGAGAAGCATCTGCGAACATTGATAACTAGCAATTCAGAGATAACAGTAGAAGTCTTTGGAATTGACTGTGAGAAAGGCTTCATTGATGCGGAGGTGACGGCGGAGTTTTGGTACCCTATTGGAAGAAAGGGAAAGGTTCGCTGCCGGAAGACGGTGATTTTGGAGGATTATTAGAGAGAAATTGCCATGCTGGTGCTAAGAAGCATGGGTGTGGCAGTTTTTTTATATGAGACCACGTAGCTATGCCTTCAGTATTGCAAAAGGCAATAAAATTACCGGAATTGGAAAAAAGTATAAATTTTTCATAAAGTTAGGGTTGACAAACTTGAAAAGGTCACATATAATGTAAAAACAACAACAGAACATTCCAATGAGGGAGTAGTGGCGCGAGAGCGTGACAACGTCAACATCATGACTTTTACAGTCTGGCTTGTCTTAAATAACGAGACTCATGTATTGCAAATAATGCTGTACATGGAGTCTTTATTTTTTACCGGGTACAGCAGATCAGAATTACTGATTTTGCAATATCCGGTTTTTTTTGTTGATAAAATCCACACAGAAAGGAAGAATTATTATGTTTTTGGAAATCAGCAAAATCAAAAAACACTTTGGAGAAGGAGAAAGCAGAGTAGAGGTACTAAAAGGTATTGATGTAGGCATTGAAAAAGGCGAATTGTGTGTGCTTCTTGGTCCGTCCGGCTCAGGAAAATCAACACTTCTTAACATTATCGGAGGCATCGACAGTGCAGACAGCGGTTACATTTCCATTAATGGAGAAAAGACCGCAGACATGAGTGAAAAAGCGCTGACTATGTATCGCAGAAAGCATCTCGGATATATTTTCCAGATGTATAATCTTATCTCAAATCTTAACATCAAAGAAAATATTGAGGTTGGAGCATATCTTAGTAATCATCCCTTAGATGTGGACGATTTGCTTCACACATTAGGGCTGTATGAGCACCGTCATAAACTGCCAAATCAGCTTTCCGGTGGGCAGCAGCAGAGAACTGCAATCGGTCGTGCCATTGTAAAAAATCCGGATATTCTTCTGTGCGATGAGCCAACAGGAGCTCTCGATTATAACACATCAAAGGAAATTTTGAAGCTCATTGAAGAAGTAAATAAAAAGTATGGCAACACCATCGTTATGGTAACCCATAATGATGCAATCAAAAACATGGCAGACCGCGTCATCAAGCTCCGTGACGGAATGATTCGTAAAAACTATCTAAACGAAACCAAGATTCCAGCTGCAGAGCTTGACTGGTAAGGAGGGGAGAACATGAAAAATCCATTAAACAAACGCTTACCTAGAGAGCTTAAGAGTGAATTAGGAAAATATATCATCATCTTTGTTTTTCTTGTAGCAATCATCGGATTTATTTCAGGTTTTTTTGTGGCATCAGGAAGCCTGCGTGTAGCTTATGATGAAAGCTTTGAAAAATATAACATTGAAGATGGAAATTTTGAGTATTATGAAAAAGCAGAAGAAATGACTATTGAAACCCTTGAAAAAGAAGGGGTGAAAATATATGAAAATTTCTACATAGAAAGAGAAACAGACAATGTTGATAGTACCCTCCGAATTTATAAAAATCGGGAAGAAGTCGACAGAGTTTGTCTCATGGAAGGGGAATTTCCAGTAAATGAAAATGAAATTGCCATTGACCGCATGTACGCAGACAACAATAAGCTTGCAGTGGGGGATATACTTTCTGTAGATGGAAAAGAATTGACAGTCACAGGACTGGTTGCTTTTTCAGATTACAGTGCATTGTTCTCTAGTACATCAGATATGATGTTTGACGCAATTAAATTTGGTGTGGGTGTCATGACAGAAGAAGGATTTGACAGTCTAGGAGAAGCAGGGTTTCACTACAATTATTCCTGGACCTATGATGAAGAACCTGCAGATGCGATGGAAGAAAAAGAAATATCAGAAGATTTTATGGAAACCTTGTCAGAAAATGGGGTGTTGACCAATTTTATTCCACAGTATCTGAATCAGGCGATCAAGTTTACAGATGAAGACATGGGCAGTGACGCAGTAATGTTTACTGTTTTCCTATATATTGTTGTAGCGATTATAGCCTTTATTTTTGCAGTGACAACCAGCAATACAATCACAAAGGAAGCCAATGTGATTGGAACACTTCGTGCTTCCGGTTACACAAAAGGGGAGATTGTAAGACATTACATTACACTGCCGGTGTTTGTGACACTTATTTCTGCAGTGGTTGGTAACATTTTGGGATACACACTGTTTTTAAAGGTGGCACTTACTATCTATTACACCAACTATAGTCTGCCGACTTTCGTAACCATATGGAATGCAGATGCCTTCCTTAAGACAACGATAGTTCCAGTCATTCTTATGATTGTCATTAACTATGTGATTATCGCAAATAAAATGAATCTTTCACCAATGAAATTTCTTCGCCGTGATCTTTCTAAGCGACAGAAGAAGAAAGCATTCAGACTGAATACAAAAATAGGAATTATGAAACGTTTCAGACTGCGTATTATTTTCCAGAACATGCCGAACTATCTCACACTTGCAGTGGGCATCTTTTTTGCAAATATTATAATGATTCTTGGTATGGCCTTTCCTGCTTTGCTCGCAAACTATCAGGAAACTATTTCCGATTCCATTATCAGCAAGTACCAGTATGTTTTGAAAGCAGAGGTGGAAACAGAGACAGACGGAGTAGAAAAGTACTGTGCAGGAACGCTGAAAACGCTGGAAGGAAAATTAAAGAGTGAAAGTGTATCTCTGTTTGGTATCAGTAAAGACAGTGAATATCTTTCCCTGGATGTAGATAATGATAGTGTGTATATTTCTTCGTCTTATGCTGAAAAATTTGGCATTTCTGAGGGAGACAGTATTACGTTGAAAGAAGAATATGGAGACAAAGAATATAGTTTCAAGGTAAAAGGAATTTACGATTACCAGGCAGGAATCGTAGTGTTCATGAACCGGGAGTTCTTTAATGAGACTTTTGATTATGAAGAAGATTACTTTAATGGTTATCTCTCTAATGAGAAGATTGAGGACATCGATGAAATGTTCATAGCAACTACGATCACAGAAGATGATATCAATAAAATGTCAAGGCAGTTGTCCACATCTATGGGAGGTGTGTTTGATATATTTTTCTGTTTTGGGCTGATAATGTTTATGATGATTATTTACCTGCTTTCTAAATTGGTCATTGAGAAGAACGCACAGTCTATTTCCATGACAAAGATTCTTGGTTACTCAAATAAGGAAATCAGTGGACTGTATATCCTGTCTACCAGCCTTGTAGTTATCATTTCATTCATTGTGACAATGCCGATTGTAAATGAACTGATGAGAATTGTATGTGTAATAATGCTTTCCGAATATCCGGGATGGATTCCTTATTATATTCCATCTTCAGCCTTTATTAAGGTAATTATAGCAGGAATTGCAACCTATGCAGTAATCGCATTTATGCAGTTCGGAAAGGTGAAGAAGATTCCGCTTGATGTGGCGTTGAAAAATGTGGAGTAAGGATTTATAGTTTTGTTAAAAGAGGACTAAATCAAGGGAAAACCAGCAAATCCAGAGGTTTTCATTGATGTGGTTCTCTTTTTTTGTTTATTATTACTACGGTTTCATACGGACTGTGCAGTACAGCACAGTCCTGTACTGAATAGTTACAAAAGAACAGTAAATTAAAGTGCAGACAAAGAAAAGTGAAAGTGAGCATGAAGCAGATAGGGCTTTGTGCTTGCTTTTTTATATTTATGGAATTACAACGGTTTACTGAGCGATATATGTGAATATTTTTGCTGTATAGTGCAGATATCGTTTTTGTGGAATTGGGTCCAATGTCAGTGTCAGCTACAGGGATGTACAGAAGATATTGCTTATAATGAAGGAAAATTATCATTATCTCGCTATATATGATGCACAGGAACATTGCATTTAAAGAGGAAAACAGTTATACTAACCATAATGAACGAAATGGCTATCGGAAGGATGTGAGTGGATATGGCGAATAATGTAGCAATTGGTATACAGGATTTTGCAAAGCTGAGAGAACAAAATAATTTTTATATTGATAAAACTTTCTTTATAAAGGAATGGTGGGAGAGTGGAGATGATGTAACCTTAATTACCCGTCCAAGACGCTTTGGGAAAACCTTGAATATGTCTATGGTAGAGGAATTTTTTTCTGTGGATTACCCAGGAAGAGGGGATTTGTTTGAAGGACTTTCTATCTGGGAGGAAGAAAAATACAGAGAGCTGCAAGGAACGTACCCTGTGATTAGTCTGTCATTTGCAAGAGTGAAGGAAACCACCTATGAAACAACAAGAGAAAAAATATGTCAGATATTAACGAATTTATATATACAATATTCGTTCCTAAGGGATAGTGATGTATTGACAGACGCAGACAAATTATTTTTTGACCGTATCTTATCTCTTGAAATAAAAGATAGCGACGCCACATCTGCCATTCATCAATTATCCAGCTATCTGCATCGTTATTATGGTAAAAAGGTAATTATTCTGTTAGACGAGTATGATACCCCTATGCAGGAGGCTTATGTCAATGGATATTGGGATGAGATGGTAGGATTTACAAGAAGCCTTTTTAATTCCACATTTAAGACAAACCCTTATATGGCACGTGGGATTATGACGGGAATTACAAGAGTAAGCAAGGAGTCTGTTTTTTCGGATTTGAATAATCTGAAAGTAGTCACCACCACATCCGATGAATATGCCACATCTTTTGGTTTCACCGAGGAGGAGGTATTTGCTGCATTAGATGCAAGTCGACTTGGTGAAGAAAAGCAAGAAGTTAAAAAATGGTATGACGGCTTTGTCTTTGGTGAGCACAGTGATATTTATAATCCATGGTCTATACTTAATTTTTTAGATACTGGTAAGTATGCAACCTACTGGGCCAATACCAGCTCTAACAGTCTGGTATGCAAGCTGATTCGTGAAGGAGGCGGAGAAATCAAGCAATCCATGGAACAGCTGTTAAAGGGGGAGCATTTATGGTGTCCCATTGACGAGCAGATTGTGTATAACCAGCTAGATAATAATGAGGAGGCAATCTGGAGTCTGTTAGTGGCAAGTGGCTATCTGAAAATTCTGGATTATGAACATATAGAAAAGGTGCATAGGCGACCGAATTATGAGTTAGCAATGACTAACGGAGAAGTCAGGCTTATGTTTGAGGAAATGATTAGTGGCTGGTTCGGCAGACAGAGAGGAAATTATAATCGTTTTATAAACGCAATGCTTGAGGGAGACGTGGACGAGATGAATGAGTATATGAATGAGATCTCCTGTGAAATATTCAGTAGCTTTGATACGGGAAAAAGAGTCTCAAAGAAAGCCCAGCCGGAGCGTTTCTATCATGGTTTTGTATTAGGGTTGCTGGTGGATTTGAAGGGGCGTTATTATGTGACTTCCAATAGGGAAAGCGGATATGGAAGATATGATATCATGTTGGAACCGGTTGCTCCACAGCAGGATGATGCTATAATTATTGAATTTAAAGTATTCAATCCAAGGAAAGAACAAGCCATAGAAGAAACCCTTGCATCTGCCCTGACTCAAATCGAAGAGAAACAGTACGAAGCAAACCTTGTTGCTAAGGGAATTCCAAAAGAAAAGATACGCAGATATGGCTTTGCATTTGAAGGGAAGAGCGTATTGATAGGATAAAGGATTTTCGTGTAGATAAAAAAATTACAAGAATATATGCGAGTTCAAAACTACCGCCATTAACGCCGCTTAAAACTCGCATATATTCGTGCTTCACTATTTAAAGTCAAGTGTGAAGTTTGAGTTATTAAATTTTAAATTTATTTAACATCTGAACCATAGTTTCAACCTGTGCAGTCTGTTCTTCACTGACAGCAGCAGTCTCTTCAGAAGTGGCAGAGTTGTTATCTACAATATGTGCAACTTCATTAAAGTTTTCATCAATACGTTCCATGTCGTGTGCTTCTTTTTTTAGGTTAATAGCCATCTGCTCCATTTTTTCTGTAGAAATTTTAGCCCCATGTAGTACATCATCCATGTTTTTAGCAGTATCATCGGCAATCATAATTCCTTTGTCTACAGCGGCAACAGTCATTTCAATTAACTGAGTTGTCTGACCGGCTGCTTTTGCAGATTCTTCAGCAAGATTTTTAACCTGCTCTGCAACAACAGCAAAACCTTTTCCTGCTTCGCCGGCACGAGCGGCTTCAATTGCAGCATTTAGAGATAACAAGTTGGTTTGGTCTGCGATTTCCTGAATGGCTTCAATGATTGTACGAATTTCTTCAGAACATTTATTGATTTCACCAATTGCTATTCGTAAATCCTGCATCTTTGCATTACTTTCCATCATGGTTGTTCCAGCATTTTCAGAAATCTTAACAGTTTCCTGAGCATCATTAGCCATCGCTACCATTCGTTCTGTCATCTTATTGACCATGCCTGCAACACTAGAAACCTGATTTGCCTGGACAGTACAACCTTCTGCCAAATCCGTAGATGCTTGAGAAAGTTGTTCAGAACCAGCATTAATTTCCTCTGCTATGATTTTTATTGTGTTCAACATATCTTTTGTATCTGCAATAATTTTAATAAGTGATTCTTTAATTTTGATAAATTCACCAACATATTCCTGTGTAATGTCTACTTTGTAATTGCCTTGTCCCATCTCACCAAGTACAGATGAAATCTCGCTAATCATATCAGAGAAATTCTTCTTCATAAAAGTGATAGCGGCAACCATCTGTCCAACTTCGCTTTCATCCGCTTCCATATCTACATCTTTGCTAAAGTTACCTTGTGCAAGAGCGGCCATCTGGTCAGAAACTTTCACAATCGGCGCCAACAAATCTTTCTTTGCAAATGCGATGGTACGCATAATTTCTTTCATAATATAAAGGAAGGAAAGAATAAATATGATCTGGCTGGCAAACATAATAATGCTGATGGTTTGTTGTTTTTTGTTTAAACGATTTTGAATCGAAGAGATACATTCGTTAGTTGTGGAATTGATGTTCTGAATAGTTTCTTCGTAAGTATCACCAAATACTAATTCGGTCGCTTTCTGGGTATCACCAGCAGCTACAGCCGCCATTGCTTCTTCTTCTAATGGAACAAGTCCGTCAGACATAGCAGCAATGCTTTCTAATTCTTTCCATTCCTCGGAAGTGATATCGTTTTTCTTTAAACCTTCCCATGCGATATCACGGTTTTTATCCTCGTTTAGTTCTTTCATGTAGTTATCATAATACATCTGGTCGCCTGTTACAGCATAGGACTGTACTTCTGCTGTTAAAGTCTTAGAACCTAATCTGTATTGGTTCAAGAACATAATACTTTCCAGCTGCTCTGCATTTACCGCGCTTAGTAAGATGTTAGCAGTAGAATAGATTACCAGTAGAACAATTCCGATAATCATCCCTCGAATGGTATCTTTTGAAATCTTATTCAAGCGATAACTTTGGCTTTTTTTGTTCGTGCTTACTACTTCCTTTGTTGGTTTTCCTTGCTTTTCCATTTTGCTCATAAAATCCCCCTAACTTATACATTTGTTTTTGTAGCAGCAAGACTCATACCCCTATAATGCCTTGCTTTTTATAAATGTCAAAACGTGTAAATATTAAAGATGTGACAACGCATCTAGGATACATTGAGAAGAGTTAAAAATATTTACAAACCATAATATAAGTGTATACTTTTTTGGGAGATTTGTCAAAGAAAAATAAAGAAATCAAGTAAAAGTGTTGTGAAAAATATGCATAATAAAGAAAAAAATTGATAAAAGATATACAAAAGCAATAAAAATATATATTTATTGATATATATAGAGAGAAAATTTGATATATTTTATATACTAGGAAATTACAACGGTTTATTATAGGATGTAATACTCAAAATTTCCTAGTATATAAAAAGTGATGCGCACGAATTTGAAAGGAAGATGCACTGCGTGCCAAATTTGGCCCAATTATGAGTTAGCATTAACTAATGTAGAAGACCGGCTTTGCTTTTGAAGGAAAGAATGTGTTGGTTGGTTAAGTGGGAGTCGGCTTACAGGAATAGTAATAAAAAAATAAGTCGATAGTTGATTCTATCGGCTTATTTTCTTGTATCATAACGATATATCTTATTCTTCGATTAAATTCATGCCATGAGAAAATTCTTCGAAATCATCAGGGCATACTATGTATTCTTTGTTATCCACAATATAGGTAGCACATATTTTTTCTACCTCACACAAGCTGCAAGTGTGCTTGTCTGCTGTTTCTGCAAAAGCAGTTGTAAATTCATTAGAACAGTCGTGACAAACAACGTATTCCTGACCGTCAGCAGTATATGTACCACATATTTGTTCTGTTTCACATAGGCTGCAAGTATCAATATAGCTTGCTTTAGCAACATCAGCGTCTCCAGAAGTCTGTTGTTCTTCCTGATCCTGCTGTACATCTCCAGAGGTCTGTTGTTCTTTCTGATCCTGCTGTACATCTCCAGAAGTCTGCTGTTCTTTCTGAGTCTGCTGCTCTCCCTGAGAAGCTGTTTCTTTTTCATTCTGGCATCCTATTAAGCTTATCAAAACAAGACCGGTTAATAAGAGTGTGGATAAATATTTCTTTCTCATGTGACAAATCTCCTTTTTATTGATGAGGGTAAAAAACTTTCGCGTTGTATTGTATATTATATTATGTAACATGTCAATGAATAAAATTTTCATTTGAACATTTGAAATAGAAGTAACTATTCAGTACAGGACTGTGCTGCACTGCACAGTCCGTATGAAATGGTAGTGGTAGCAGGCAAAAATTCCTTAAATTCCATTGTATGGGCTGAAAGTTTGGTGAAGATGATATAAAAGAATGCAGAAACGTTGTCTTGTCGCTTTTGAAGATTATGATAAATTCAAAACGGTGATACCAAATTGAAATACTGAAAAATAGAGAAATGTTGTATAATTTATTGAAAGGTGGAGGTTTGTATGATTATAAGAAAAATGGTAACTATTTAGAACCAGGACAATACAAGCTTGTATTGTGCTGAACTGCACAGTCCGTATAAAAACGTAGTGGTAGCAGGCCAAAATCCATCACCGTAGGTGATTCTGCATGGATTTTTGCCTGTTATTATGAATGCAATTCATAATAACATTGGTAACCTATGAGGGTACTGAATAGTTACGCTTACTGATTAATATGCCGCTAATGCGGCGGAATGGAGGTTTCTATGATACTCATTAAGAATGGTCAGCTCGTTGACCCAAAAAGCAGACGCAATGAGTGTACTGATATTTTAATAAAAGATGGAAAAATACTTGCTATACGACCAGTTACCGAGGAGGAAGAAGCAGCATGCGAAACAGTTATTGATGCCGAAGGCTTTATTGTTGCCCCTGGTTTTGTAGATACACATGTGCATTTCCGTGATCCTGGATTTACTTACAAGGAAGACATTCACACTGGTGCAGAAGCAGCAAAGCGTGGCGGTTTCACCACAGTTGTCTGTATGGCTAACACCAATCCTGTTGTTGATAATCCGGAAACTTTAGATTATGTACTATCAGAAGGTAAAAAGACCGGTATTCATGTACTTTCTGCTGCCAGCATTACAAAGGGCATGAAGGGTGAGGAATTAACGGATTTTAAGACATTAAAAGAGCATGGTGCCGTTGTATTTACTGATGATGGCATGCCAATTATGGATGAAACTCTTTTAATCAAAGCAATGAAATTAGCAAAGGAATTAGATGTACCTCTTAGTTTTCATGAGGAAGATAAAAATATTATTACCAATAATGGAATTAACGAAGGACGAACGGCCTCTATTCTTGGTGTTACAGGTTCTCCATCTACAGCAGAAGAATTATTAATTGCACGAGACTGTCTGTTAGCAGGTTACATTGGAACACGTATTTGTATTCAGCATATCAGTACAAAAGGCGGTGTACAAAATGTCCGTATTGCACGGGCACAGGGAGTAGATGTTGTGGCTGAAGCGACCCCTCACCATTTTTCACTGACAGAAGAAGCATTGTTAGAGTACAAAACTCTTGCAAAAATGAATCCACCTCTTCGTACGGATAGCGACCGCAGGGAAATCATAGGAGGACTCATTGACAATACCATCTCCATTATTGCTACTGATCACGCTCCACACAGCAAGGAGGAGAAAGAAAAACCCCTTACAGAAGCACCTAGCGGTATCATCGGTTTAGAGACTTCACTTGCTTTAGGTATAACTTACCTTGTGAACAAGTCTTTACTTTCCCTGACGGATTTTATTGCCCGCATGAGTTACCAGCCCGCTAAATTTTATGGTTTAAATGCCGGCTACATTGCAGAAGGTGGTCCTGCTGATCTTGTATTGTTCCATCCTACTGAATTATGGACAGTAGATAATTTTAGATCCAAATCCAGCAATTCACCGTTTCTTGGACAAACTTTACAAGGCCGGGTACGTTGCACTATTTGCGATGGAAAAATTGTATATCAGGATATTTAATTTTGCTGCATAGGGTGTACAAGCCTCCCCATTAATTTCCTTACCAATATGGTGTATGCTTGTTTTGCCGTACTAGAGCGTGTCCCCAATTTCATTTCTGCAAGATGTGCGTTCCACTTTGTGGGGAATTTGATATAAATTTAGAATGCGTAGCGGGCTACGTGTGCTAAATTTATATCAAATTCTACCGCAAAGTGGGGCGCGCATCTTGCAGAAAGCAATTTTGGGACACGTTCTAGATTTTACACATAGTGCTATATATACTAAGTCGATTATCTATATATGAACACCATGAATGAGGAATCGGCCTCCAGGAAGCCAGATTTTAAGTTCCAGCTTCCCAGAGCTGGTTCCTTCATACTCATGGTATATTTTTATTGTCATTGTAAGTATTTTCAATCCCCTCATAGTTACCATCAAAAATTCATCCGCAGACATTTTTGTCATCTTGTTACGCATAAAAAGAAACTATAAAATTTCTTCTTATGTTATTTACTATTTATGCTTTTTTTTCTATAATTTAGGTATTAAATACGATATAACTGTTCATAACAATATGTGCCATACAAGTTTCTACGATATCGCACAGCCTGTGAAAAACAGAACAACTTATAAATACTATCATGAAAAAGATGAATTTTTGTGAACACTTGAAAAAGAAAAGGATGACTATTGCTACGAAAATGCAACATTAATTAACTTATTTTGAAAATATGTTGAAACGCTTTTCTATAACGATTCATTACATTATTTGTCTTGCAAGGCTCTAATGCTGATAAGCCCTGATACATTGTTTCATATATTTGCGACAAGGACTGATAATCACCTGTTAGCGAAAGCTTTTCTATGTATTTGCCTAGTTCCTTCATTTCTTTCAATCGTTTATCAGATAACAATAGCTCTGATAAAACCAGAATGATTTCTTTTTGAATCCTGACTTTTTCTAGGTTTTCATAATTCCATACTTGAAAATACTCCATTAATTTATACAAGATCAAAATTGATTTTGTTGTATCATTTTTAAGGGATTTTGCTATATAAATCAGAATCATCATTTCTTGAAAAGTTAGTACAGAATCCTGTATATATGTAATATGAAAATCGGGTTGTGTCTGATAAAGTGCCTCCCGCAGTAGGAATTGCTTCTTAGAACTGTCTTGTTCTAGCATTCCCCATGTGTATAACACATATTGTCTTTGCACTGCACTTTTCTCATTCACACTTTTTAAAAGCAGATCAAACAATCGGTCTGCTTTTTCTTTTGGCGTTTCCACTACTACAGCAGACAAAGCATGCTGTAATTCAAAAAAAGAATATGTCTTTAAATTTGCATACATCTCAAATGCACCCGTATAAATTCCCAATCGCTGTAACAATGATTCCATTATCTCCAGTTCTGGAATCAGTATGTTATTTTCAATCTTTGATAATGTAGATTTACTACACAATCCTTTACATAGTACAGACTGTCTGATTCCCTTTTCCATCCGTTCATCACGAACAAGATTCCCCAGATAATAGGGATGTTTATTGTTATGGTTCCTGTCTTCATTAACAATTATGGGCTCCATTGGCGGCAATACAACATTGTAATCTTTTTCCATTCCCTGCTTAACATTACTATCGGGAATTTCCTTTTGCACATATGAAAAAATACTATCAGCAAAAGAGCTTCCCATTGCCTTTGCTGAATAATAGCAATTTAAGACTGTTTCTCTTCCTTTTGCTGCGTTGCCTGTGTTTATTTGACAAATTCCCTGCAAAAACAAAATCAACTGTATTTGGCTGTATATTTTATGGTTTACAACAAGCATTTGACATCTTTTTAGTAGCTTTTCTGCTTGCATGAACTGACCCTTTTTCATAGAGCTGCAGGCTCGAATTACTCCACTTTTTACTTTTAATACCAAGCTTTCCTCTGTATTTAATTTGTCCAGAAAAGATTCCATGGCCGTCACAATTTCATCGCAACTCCCCACTTCGCCTATGAGCAAATAACTATAAGATAATGCCAGCAGCAATCGCATTTCTGTATTAGACAGCCCATAGGTGGCGATTCTTGCCGGATGATATTCTGGCGTTGTAATCCTAATTGCACGCTCTAATACATCATTTATTTCTTTTTCGTTTCCTCTGCCGGATTTTAAGAGTATTAGACCCTTGTAACACAGACATTGCTGATAATATAACTGGTTTTCTCCATACTGCAAATCTGCCACTTCTCTCAATACCTGAGCTGCCTCCTCTAACATCCAGACATCAATATACCGTTGGCACAAATATAATTTTCTATGAATATCACAATCCCTTTTATCAGAAAAAGCAGGGTACACATCACTGTTTACACCTGCTTTCTCCATAAATTTTTTTAATGTCTTGTAACTGACTCCACCTTTTCCCGTCTCAATCCTTGATAATGATTGCGGGGAACATATATTTTCTGAAAATTCCTCCTGAGTGGCACCTACTCTCCTTCGCAATTCCTTTATAGTGGCATTTGCGTTTTTTAGTTTCATACATTTTCTCCTTTCGATGTGCATTAATTTTTTCATCATTTATTTTTCTTATCATTTAATTCTTTTCTTCCATTTATCTTTTTCCAGCACTTCTCCTTTCTGCTATCATGGTGTAAGGCAATTGCGAAAGTAATGACAATTCACTACCTTGTTGGCGTTTCGCAATTATCTAATCATGGTGTGGCGGACAACAAATTGATTATAACATATTTTTATAAGTGTGCAACCCTTTTTGTTAAAATTTTATTTATTTTTATAAGTTATCGTAACTATTCAGTACTCTCATAGGTTACCAATGTTATTATGAATTGCATTCATAATAACAGGCCAAAATCCATACAGAATCACCTACGGTGATGGATTTTGGCCTGCTGCCACTACGTTTTCATACGGACTGTGCAGTTTAGGACAATACAAGCTTGTATTGTCCTGGTTCTGAATAGTTACAAGTTATCTATAAAATGAATTACAACTTACCGTTGGGTTCTAATCAGTATCTATGTTATATTGACACCTCAAAAGAATTTACCAAAACCACCCAAAATAAAAACGATACCATCAATATGCTTTTAGGAATTAAAGAAAATGGTTCAACACAATTCGTGAGGAGTGCTGAACCATTCTTTATTATCTTAACAATACATATTTAATTAATCTCTTTCTTCTATATCCGTTGTAATTTCTTCTACAATTACTTCATCAGGTGTTACTTTATAGGCTTTATAGGCTGGTATAGCAAATAACAAAACTACAATGTAAAATATCACAACTGCCAACAAAATAACCGCAATTGTTGTCCATATACGTCTTGCACGTCTATTTTTTATTACAAGCTGCTCATTTATTCTGGACAATTGCTCTGCAACTTCATTATTATTTTTCTCAGACTGAATATCTGCACCAAGTAACTGGCTTATATTCGTTTCTAACACATCTGCAATCTTTTGTAATGAATCTGCATCAGGAACTGATAACCCTTTCTCCCATTTTGAGACGGTTTGGCGCACCACATTTACTCTTACTGCCAATTCCTCCTGGGTAAATCCTTTACTCTTTCTTAATGCTTTTATGTTTTCTCCAAGCATATATGATACCTCCCTTTGTTTGATAGCATTATCTTACCAAAAAAGCCTCATTGCCTCAAGCAACGCAAAGTAACATGGCTGTTTTTCTCTATTTTTCAATGACATAAATGCTTATTCTTCAATACATCCATTTTCATATACAATACTTTATAACTATTGTGAAAAATGAGACATCGGGGATTCGAACCCCGGACAACTTGATTAAAAGTCATATTGTAAGAAGTTCGATTTGATTCGTTAATTTTTTTTATATTATATTGACTTTTTGTGTGAACAGTAATATGACAAATGTGTGAACAGAAAGATTTTTCCATTAAAAAAGTATTTTTCCATTTTTTTTAATCAATATTTATGATATACTAAATTAACAAATTTAAGACTGGTATAGGAGGTGATTTTATGCTTGATGAAAAGGATCTACAATCAATTGCTACATTAATTAGCAATTCTGTATCAGTTCTTTTGGATGAAATGGAACGTTACGACAAAAAATATGAAAAACGTTTTTCTGACATATCCAAAGAAATTACAAGAACATCAAAAAATGAAAATGATACTATCAACATGCTTTTAAGAATTATAGAAAATTTAGAAAAACGTGTGTCTGAGTTAGAACACAAAATTGCATAATTCTTTTTGATAATAGTAAATCTAATGCGCACAAAAATGTAATTCAATTTTCTATTGCTGCAGCTTCGCATCCGTAGTTGCACAAAAGAATTGAATTACATTTTTTATTTAGATGTCCAGTTGGGCGAAAGAATTGTAAATAACATACTATTATTTTTTATAACCATTTTCTTTTTGGATTTCATCCCAGCAAGAACCTATATATGTAACATTTGCATTAGTTTTCTTTTTTGGGGATAATTTATTCTTCCTCGATAAAGGACTAAGAATACCAATAGTAAAGATATTATACAGAAACCTTTTAATACTTCCTCTGTTTCTATAATCCATCTTAATGTCATATCTAAGAAAATTAAGACATTACGTATTTGTTCTATTATATTTCATCTCTTTCAATTGTAAAATGTTGGGTTTGTAAGAATGAGACATCGGGGATTCGAACCCCGGACAACTTGATTAAAAGTCAAGTGCTCTACCGACTGAGCTAATATCCCATATTTATATATTTCATATAAAAGTGCCCAGAACCGGAATCGAACCAGTGACACGAGGATTTTCAGTCCTCTGCTCTACCAACTGAGCTATCTGGGCATCTGAGTTGCGGGGGCAGGATTTGAACCTACGACCTTCGGGTTATGAGCCCGACGAGCTTCCAGACTGCTCCACCCCGCGATACTATTTAATTATGGCTTTCGCCAATTGGATGGAGGTGGATTCGAACCACCGAAGCAAAATGCAGCAGATTTACAGTCTGTCCCCTTTGGCCACTCGGGAATCCATCCATATTGAAAAAAAGCCGATGATCGGACTCGAACCGATAACCTGCTGATTACAAATCAGCTGCTCTGCCAATTGAGCCACATCGGCATAACTATTTTGTAAGAAAATGGGACCTACAGGGCTCGAACCTGTGACCCTCTGCTTGTAAGGCAGATGCTCTCCCAGCTGAGCTAAGATCCCACGCTAACAAAATATTATGAAATTGCTGTACAAAAGTTGTACAACGACCCAGAAGGGACTCGAACCCTCGACCTCCGCCGTGACAGGGCGGCGCTCTAACCAACTGAGCCACTAGGCCA
>JBGVIB010000018.1:0-30026 GCA_045122835.1 Lachnospiraceae bacterium | reverse complement strand
TTCAGAATCAAGCTTGGCTTGTTTCATAAACGTCTTTACTGTAATAAAGAGTGCTTGCACTCTTTTATACTTCATAATGAAATAAAGGTTTACATTCCTTAAATAATCTTCAAAAGAATTTTCAAGGTCTGGTTCACTGTTCAGTTTTCAAGTTGCATTTTAGTTTTTCTTCACGCTGACTTTTGACAGCTTTTATATATTATCACAAGCTTCTTACTTTGTCAACAACTTTTTTGAAGAAAAAACGGAGATGGAGGGATTCGAACCCTCGCGCCGCTATTAACGACCTACTCCCTTTCCAGGGGAGCCCCTTCAACCAACTTGGGTACATCTCCAATGTTTGAATTGCATTCAACTATCCAATTCACATTCCGTGGATGTTTTGCCCTCAGCAAAATCATCCGAACGAACGGAGAGAGTGGGATTCGAACCCACGCGCCCTTGCGGACAAACGGTTTTCAAGACCGCCTCGTTATGACCACTTCGATATCTCTCCATGCCTTAGCGACTTGTATATCTTATCATCATCTCTAAAGAATGTCAAGGGTTATTTTAATTTTTTTTATTTTTTTTGAAATAACGATTTTTTTGCGCTAATTTACGGGATTTTTAACAAATGCTTCCCCGATAATCAAGTCCTCTGGCGTAGTAATTTTTATATTTCGATAGGACATTTCCACTAATTTTACTGGATGGTCTGTCATTGTTTCAACTACCATTGCATCATCAGTTACGCCATCTACTTCGGCACCCATCAATCTACTGTAGGCATCAAAAACCAGTTCATATGAAAAAACCTGTGGCGTCTGGATCGCCCACAGACGATTTCTTGGCGGCGTACTCTCCACATATTGGTTCATGTTACTCCACTTAATCGTATCTTTGACCGGCATGGCAGCCACACATGCCTGCTCCTTTTCCACCGATTCTTTTAATTTCAGCAAGTCTGACTGTGTGACAAATGGTCTTGCCCCATCATGAATGTACACATAGGAACAGTCAGTAACGGCCTGCAACCCTGCAAAGACAGAATGGTAGCGTTCCGCTCCCCCTGCCACAATCTGTTTCACCTTTCGGAAATTATATTTCTCTATCATATTTTTTCTACAATACTCAATTTCACTTTCAGCAGTCACTAGTATTATTTCATCTAAAAAACTTTCTTCAAATGTTTTTAAGGAATAATAGAGAACAGGACGTCCTCCCAACAGCAAATATTGCTTTGGTATATCACTTCCCATTCTCTTTCCACGACCTGCTGCTAACACAATTGCAACATGTTTCATTAACGTTCTCCTAATTTCAGCCCTGGATATGCATTCAAATCCCATCCATGGCGTACTCCCTTTATATATTCATAGTAACCAGCTACTCCTATCATCGCTGCATTATCTGTACAATACACAGGTGATGGATAGTAAAATTCTATATTACGCTTCTCACAAGCTTCCTTCATTGCTTCGCGCAACGCACTATTCGATGCCACTCCGCCGGCAATGGCAAATTTTCGGGCATTATGTTCTTCCACTGCTGCCATGGCATTCTGCACTAGTACATCCACCACAGCTTTCTGAAAGGATGCTGCCACATCAGGAACCACAATTTCTTCGCCTTTCATCTGGCATCCATTCAAATAATTTAAAACAGCTGACTTCAGTCCACTGAAGCTAAAATCATATATGCCATCATTCACTTTCGCACGCGGAAAGGCTATTGCCTCTGGATTGCCTTCCTTTGCCACCTTGTCGATCTTCGGTCCCCCCGGATACCCCAAACCTATCGCACGAGCCACTTTGTCGAAGGCTTCTCCTGCTGCATCATCTCTTGTTCTACCTAAAATCTTGTAGACACCATAGTCCTCTACATTTACCAGATGGGTATGGCCTCCGGAAACTACCAGACAGAGAAATGATGGTTCTAATTCCTTATGCTCAATATAATTAGCGGCAATATGCCCCTCAATATGATGCACACCTACTAATGGCTTCCCAGAAGCATATGCTATTGCTTTTGCTTCTGCAACGCCAACCAGCAATGCGCCTACAAGCCCCGGACCATAGGTTACTGCAATGGCATCCACATCCTCTAAGGTTACAGATGCCTGTTTTAATGCTTCCTCTATAACTGGATTGATTCGCTCTATATGTTTTCTTGATGCAATTTCCGGCACTACACCTCCATACAGGGTGTGAAGTGCAATCTGGGATGAAATCACATTGGACAGCACTTCCCGCCCATTGCGGACTACTGCTGCTGCTGTTTCATCACAGGAACTCTCAATTGCTAATATCAGTTTATCGCTCATTTTCTTTACTTCCTAATCCTGGTCGTCAGCTAACTGCCAACCATAAATTTTCCAATTTCCTTCTGTGTCTTTGCGGAGAAGATATACTTCCTTCACGCTATTGTATGCGGCCGAATCATAATCCTTCAACATATAAACGGCATGAACGCTTGCCCATTCTCTACCATCCATTTCGGCATATTCCACGTCACTGGATGTAGAAATTTCCCATTCTGAGATATAGGTTTTCGTGGAACTGTAGCCCGTCAATTCAGATGTCATGCGTGTCCACTGGTCATCCTCCGGGTTAATAGCCAACAGTTCTTCGTCATATAGCTTACGTGCCTGTACCATTAATCCCTTTAAATCTTCTTCCTCTACTTCATCATTAATCATACATTCCAAGATTTCGCTGTAGTATTTTATGACAGCACGTGGTGATTTTGGATAATTCAAATCCAAATCCTTTGCAATCAGCTTGTCTGCTGCTGTCAGCGTAATATTTTCTTCTTCTCCTGGTGTAGGTTTTTTTGATAAATGTAAAAATATACCTACTAACAGTGCTACTAAAATAACACCTATCACTATATACTTAATGTATTTCTTCATGAAAATCCCCCTATTCTTCTTCAAAACGTAATGTCACAGTCCTCCTGTCTTTTGCCACACAGGTTCTTGCAAATACCTTCCGAACCTCCTCAAGATATTCCTCCGGTCTTGGTAAAGATGGGCTGTAATGAGTCAGCCAAAGTTCTGCAACATCTGCCTTTTTGGCAAGCTCCGCCGCTTCATAAAATGTCATGTGCTTATGCTCTCTCGCCTTCTGTGCCTTATCCTTCTCGCCATACATGCCTTCACAGATAAACAAATCAGAACCAACCGCATTTTCTGCGATGGATACAGTTGGCCGGCTATCTGTGCAATAGGTAAGCTTAATCCCCTTCCTTGCTTCTCCCAAAACCATATCCGGTGTATACATAGCCCCTTCATACTCTATGGTTTCACCTTTTTGCAATCTGCTCCAGTACTGCCTTGGGATTCCTAAGCTTTCTGCTTTTTCTAATTGGAATTTGCCCGCGCGGTCAATCTCCAAGGTATAACCATAGCAAAGTACATTATGATTCACCTTAAATGCTTTCAAGCGGTAGCCATTCATTTCGAATGTCTGCTCGTTGCCTTCTATCTCCATAAATTTTATCTCAAAAGGCAATTCAGGGGCAATTACCCTGAGGGCATTCACCACACGCTCCAATCCCTTCGGACCAATCATGGTCAACGGCTCTGTACGTTCTGCATTTCCCATTGTTAATAACAAGCCCGGCAACCCACTAATGTGATCGCCATGGTAATGAGTAAAACACATTACATCAATCGGCTTTACACTCCACCCTTTCTCTCTTATGGTTATCTGTGTTCCTTCCCCACAATCAATTAGTATTCCAGAACCATTATACCGCATCATTAAAGATGTAAGCCACCTGTATGGCAAGGGCATCATCCCACCGGTTCCTAACAAACATACGTCTAACATTTCGCTCCTTCTTGTGTGCTGATTTTTAGGCACACCCTTCCTATTTTGTCCTTTATTTTATCACAAAAAAATAGGAAGTACAATACTTCCTATTATAGTAATTCCAGCATATCTGTAATCTCCACTGGCAGAGTAAATCCTTTTATCCATGCATCGTAGCAGGTTTCACATAATATAAATTTATGCCTTTCCCCGTCTTTTTCGGAAAAATATCCCCAGGTAAGGTCTAACTGCAATGCACCTTCTGTTATTACACCATTGTCATACTTTAAGGTTCTGCCGCATTGGTTGCATCTTATGGACTTGCACATTTTTCTCCTCCCGTATTTTGTTTCAAGCAGTTTTTGACAGATTGCACTTATGCAGGCTGTGTAGCTACTTCATAAAAATCTTCTGTTGCTGAATTTGATTATACAAGAAATAGGGATAAAATTAAAGTGGAAAAATACTCCTAATTATGTAGCTTCTGCTTATGTTTCCACATTACTATGGCGTTTTCTACTGGTTTCTCATAGAAATTTTTACGAACCCCCATCTGAGAAAAACCTAACTTGTCGTATAGGCTACGTGCTGCCTGGTTGCTTTCACGCACTTCTAAAAGAAAAGTGTCTACTTCGCTTTCTGCACCAAGACGCAGAAGTTCTTTTAGCATGATGTTAGCCACTCCGAGTTTTCGGTATTCCGGCTTCACCGCTACATTTACAATTTCACCTTCGTGAAATAACTTGTACATGCCGCAATATCCTGCAATGTTGCCATCTACTTCTGCAATCAGATAAATGGTATGCTCTAATGCCAGGGAATCCTGAAAGGATTCCGCCGACCAGGGCATGGAGAATATGGATTTTTCAATTGTAGCTACTTCTTCAATATCTGCATTTTGCATGCTTCTTATTGTAATCATGTATTCCTCTCATTCTGCCATCTCAACAAATATGCTTAAAATGCAATCTTATTCCTTTAACCCTTTCTGCTGCTCCATACGTTCCCGCTCTGCCTGGGACATGCGAAGATATTCCGGAGCATGTTCTGCGGCTGTCTGGATTTTGCCTGCCTTATAATACTCCATTGCCAAAGCACCCACTGCTCCTGCGCTCTGTCTTGATAGGTGTACCGGTGCAAAGGAATATGGCACTTTCATAATTTCTTTTAATCTTTCCTGATGGACTGGAACACCATCGCCTAAAAAAATAACCGGCTTGCCGTATTTATTTAATTCTTCAGCAATCTCATCCATTGCCACCGCGCACTGTTCTTTTATCACCTGGAACTGTCCATTTTCAAATGTATATATACCAGTATAAACCTGATTTCTTCTGGCGTCCATGATCGGGCAGATATACTGGTTTGTTCCATACAGGTTATAAGCCAGAGCATCTACTGTTGGCACGGAAATAACTGGTTTGTCCCATGCTAATGCTAATCCTTTTGCAGTTGCAGATCCTATACGCAAGCCGGTAAAGGAACCCGGTCCTCCCGCAACAGCAATGGCATCAGCTTCCTGTGCATTCCACTCTGTCATTTTCACTATCTCATCCAGCATAGGAAGCAATGTCTGGGAATGTGTTTTCTTGAAATTTGTTGTATACTCAGCTACCAAGGTATCATCCTCTAACAAAGCTACCGATGCCACCAGTCCTGAACTGTCTAATGCAATGATTTTCATACTAACCTCCACTTGTTACTTATACGATGGTGATTCTCCGGTAATCAAATCCCTTTTCCAACTCTTTCTCAATGGTAATCTGAATTCGATTTTCCGGCAAAATTTCCTCTATCAACTCTGCCCACTCAATCAGACAGACACCTTCTCCGTAAAAATAATCCTCATATCCGATCTCCTCCATCTCCTCCACATCACCAATGCGGTACACATCAAAGTGATACAGGGGCATGCGGCCTTCCTCGTAAATTTGGACAATGGTAAATGTCGGACTGTTTACAGTATCTTCTATTCCCAGCCCTTTAGCAAAGCCCTGGGTGAATACAGTCTTTCCCACTCCTAAATCTCCATTCAGAGTGAAAACTGAACCGGCTTTTGCCTGCTTTCCCAACTGATATCCTATTTCAAATGTATCCTTTTCACTAAAAGATTCTTGTATGCTCATAATTCTCCATTCTTGTAATCGTATTCAAAAATTGCTTCCTTCAAGATGTACATTCTATAGATGTACACTCTATATTGCAGTGAATTTTCAAACACGCTCTAATATTTGATTTTTACTTTCCTTGGCTCTACGTGGGTAGATATCATTTTCAGGACATCCTGATAGGCATTGCCCATTGCTTTCTTTTCTAAAATGACGCCTCGATTCTTTGCCGTATACACAATAATACTTCTTCCTGTTGATACCACTTTTTGAACAGCACCCCAATCCGCCTTAGCTTCTTCCTCATTCTGTGCAGTCACTAACCCCTCCTCACAAAGAATGTATGTGATTGGCTCTTTGTAAATTTTGGACAATTTTACCTGTCTCTGTGCAGACAACCAAAGATTAATCGGGGTATACACAATCAGTATTCCTCCTGCAATATAATAAATCAATGGACTTGTCGTTCCCTGTGTCTGCAGCTTCACACCAAAGCCCAGAATCAGAATTCCTAAAATTGTGCTAATCAATCCTGCCATGCTGGTATATGTGTGATACAAAAGAAAATCATACATAAGGCCTACCGTCATTTTTACATCAAATTTAATTTCGCCTGTTTGTTCCATTTACTTTACTACCTCCTGTATGTGCAATAGATACATTATAACATACACCTTTTTTCATTACAACCAATACCCATTCATTCCACTACTCCTCTCTTATTTTTTCATTTTTTGACACAATTTATGTTGTTTTTTACAAAACAAATGTTTACATTTTTCATTATGTAAACACAGAAATTCACCGTACACTATGTGGATAATGTGGATAACTTCGTGTATAACTTTATTTTACACGTTTTTCTACTTTTTTCGCATGTGGATAGTTCTCTCTACAAACTCACACATTTTGTGGATAGCTTTTAATTGTGTTAATTTTTTGTGCAATTTGCCTTTTTCACTTCTTTCTAATCCTGTTTGTATCGAAAAATATACTTGACAATACCTCTGGCAGGGATGTGTTATAACTGGATTAATCAAACAAAACCCACAGCTTTCGCTGTGGGTTCTACTATTTTACATATTTATTTTACATATCTGACTGCTTTACATGGAGTACGGTAATTGTAGCTTGAAATCTTAATTCCAGTCTTTGGTGTACTTGCATGTACTACCTTTCCGTTACCAATGTATAATGCAACATGGTTAATACGTCCACCCTTAGAGTAGAATAATAAATCTCCCGGCTTCACATCACTTACAGAAATGGTTGTACCACCTGCTGCCTGTGAACCGCTGACTCTTGGAATGGAAATTCCACAATCACGGAATACTGACTGTACGAAACCAGAACAATCTGCTCCATTTGTTAAGCTTGTTCCACCGTATACATATGGATTACCAACAAACTTTAATGCATAATTAACAATCTTTTCACGGATACCTGTAGCACTGCTTTCATTAGAAGTGTCAATCTTTGATGAAGAATCATTCTTGCTTGACTTTTCACTGCTGCTTGTATCTTTTTTCTGAGATGTTTCTGCATTGCTGCTTGTATTATTGCTTGTGTTGTTTGTACTTGTGCTAGTATTATTAGTAGCTGCTGTATTATTAGTAGTACTAGCTACTGTATTATTATCTTCTGCATCCGCCTGTCTTGCTGCTTCTTCAGCTGCTAATCTTTCTTCTTCTTCCTTTGCAAGTCTTGCCTGCTCTTCTTCAATAGATTCTGCCTGAACAAACTCTGTCTTCGTAGTTACATAATCAGAAGATACATACCCTTCCATATCCTGGTCAACAATAATCTTAGCCCAGCCATCTTTTTCTTCTAACACTTCATAGTCGTCACCGCCTGCTACTAATGTTAAAATTGTAGAATCAAGGCTTGGATTCTCGCGAACCTTTAATGTCACAGTATCTACAGTTGCTTTTCTTGTTCCAACTGTCTCTGCTAAGTTAGCAGCTTCATCACCGCTTACCACAAACTCAGACTTTACATAACCGTCTACTGTACCGGACTTAATCTTATACCAGTCGCCTTCTATTGCTAAAATAGTTGCTGCAGAATTATTATATAACTTTCCTACAACTTCACTTTCTGTATTTGCTTCGCTACGAAGATTTACATAATTTGTAACCTGCGCAATTGCGATATCGTCATATTCACTTTCTTCCTGCTTTGTCTCCTCTGTTGTTGTGTCTTCAGCAGGTGCTGCCTGTGTAGTATCAGCAGCTGTTACATCTGTTGTCTGTACTGTTTCTGTTGTATCATTACTAAGCGTTGGTGCTGTCTCGCCTACTACGGTTGACTCAAAAGACATCAATGTAGCATCTGTAGAATCACTTGTATCTTCTAAGTAATCACTCCATACTACAGAGATACCTGCACATGACATTTCTGAATCCATTACTGATGCTTCTGTATCCATTCCGGACATAGAAAATACGCATACACCCATAAATAATGCAAGTAACACTTTTGCTCTGTTCTTCATTATTGTCCCTCCCAATCAATTTATCAGCTTGTCTATCACTTTTTACAATATTATTACAAATTTATTAAATAACCAAAATGCATTATATCAAAATCTTTTGTTATTGTCAACCGCAATTGTCTTATTTGCTCGATTTCACATGATTTTTTACATTTTGTTCATATTCTTAATCAACATATTGTAAACATTTACCATATTAAGTGTTTTAACTGTTGGCTGATGCCATCCATTGCTGAATGGAATGAATCGCATTAGCACCATCTGCAGCTGCTGTAATAACCTGACGCAGTGCCTTTGTTCTAATGTCTCCTGCTGCGTAAATCCCCGGACAACTAGTGGTACCATCCTCCCCAGCGAGAATATATCCCTGACCATCACAGTCCACTAACTCTTTTGCCATATCTGAATTTGGTTCAATACCCACTGCTATAAATACACCTTGAACCGGAAGTTTAGATATTTCTCCATTTTTTACATTTCGTATGCACAGATTCTCTACCATATCCTCTCCCTGCACTGACTCTACTACTGTATCCCACAAGATTTCGATATTTGACGTATTTTTTACCTGTTCACTTAAAACAGCTGCAGCACGAAGCTCATCCCGTCTGTGAATCAGATATACTTTGCTACATCCTCTTGCTAAATACAAGGCATCCTCCGCGGCAACATCACTACCTCCCACAACTGCCACTGTCTTATTGCGGAAAAATGCAGCATCACAGGTTGCACAGTAAGATACCCCCATACCTGATAATTCTGCTTCTCCCGGAACTCCTAACAGGCGATGCTTTGCGCCCATGGCAAGTACTACCGCTTTTGTCTGATAGGTCTTTTGCTCTGTAATCACTTCTTTATACGCTCCACAGTCACGAATTTCAGTTACTTCTTCCTGCACAAATTTTGCTCCCATAGCCTCTGCATGCTGCCTGAACTGCTCACCCATATCGAATCCATTGATTCCTTTTAATCCAGGATAATTATCCACCTCATAGGTGTTAATAATTTGTCCGCCGCTCATATATTCTCTTTCAAATACAAGTGTATCAAGCAATGCTCTTTCTGCATAAATTGCTGCCGATAGTCCTGCGGGACCTGAGCCGATTATAATCACATCTAACATAATTTTCCTTCCTATTATACATATTATTTTTTATCACCTGTTCCTAAATCCCTATCATAGCAGATTGTTCCTATTCTTACAAGTTTTATGCAGTTTTTTATTCTTTAATTCTGAACATACGTTACTTCAAACACAATCTATGGGATGTTTGAAAATTTCTCATTTCGGTTATATAATAAAAATAATGCTTATTGTCTTCACCTGAAGCAGACAGCAAATTAATTTTTATGCCACCAGAGCGGAACGCTTTGTAATCCCTCTGATTTGGAGAATGGAGAATATTTTGAGTAAACATGTTGTAATTACCGGTGCGTCCAGGGGAATCGGACGTGCTATTGCTAGTAAATATGCCCAGATGGGGTATGATCTGTTTTTAATTTGTCACAAAAACAAGGATTTGTTAAATGATCTTTGTGAGGATCTTATGGAACGATACCATATTTCCTGCTATAGAGGATGTGCAGATGTAGGGAACCCATATGAGGTACAGAATATTTTTCGTGAGGTATATTCCACCCTTGGTTCTGTAGATATTCTGGTGAACAATGCAGGAATTTCTCATATTGGGCTTCTTTCTGATATGACAGTGGAGGAATGGCAGCGTGTGATAAACACCAATCTCAATTCTGTCTTTTATTGCTGCCATGAGGTAATTCCACAGATGGTTGCTGACAAATATGGTAAGATTGTAAACATTTCTTCTGTCTGGGGCAATGTGGGAGCATCCTGTGAAGTAGCTTATTCCGCTTCCAAAGGCGGCATAAACAGCTTTACCAAAGCTCTGGCAAAGGAGTTAGCCCCTTCTAATATACAGGTCAATGCTATTGCCTGTGGTGCCATTGATACGGAAATGAACCAGTTTTTGGATGAAGAGGACAGACAGGCGTTAATTGATGAAATTCCTGCCTGCCGGATGGGACGTCCTGATGAGGTTGGGGAACTGGTGTATTCGATTACAGAGGGAGCCTCCTATCTGACGGGACAGGTGATTACGCTAGATGGAGGGTGGATTTAACACCTTAAACCGATATCCTACCCCCCCAGTTCCAGAATCGCCTGTCGATTCTGGGCGCGTATGCGCATCATGACAATCTGGGGGGACGCAATTGTTACACCTTAAACCGGTATCCTACCCCCCAGATTGTCTCAATATACTGCGGTGCCGCCGTATTAAATTCAATCTTTTCACGTATCTTCTTAATGTGTACCGTAACAGTGGCAATATCCCCAATAGATTCCATATCCCAGATTTCACGGAACAATTCTTCCTTGGTGTAAACATGATTCGGATTCTCTGCCAGGAAAGTGAGAAGGTCAAATTCTTTCGTTGTAAAATTCTTCTCCTCATCATTTACATAAACACGTCTTGCGGTCTTATCAATGCGAAGACCACGTATCTCTATGATTTCATTTTTCTTTGCATTCGTGCCAATCAGACGCTCGTATCTTGATAAATGCGCCTTTACTCTGGCAACTAACTCACTTGGACTGAAAGGCTTTGTCATATAATCGTCTGCACCCAGTCC
The DNA here is from genome assembly GCA_045122835.1 of Lachnospiraceae bacterium. Taxonomy (GTDB): domain Bacteria; phylum Bacillota; class Clostridia; order Lachnospirales; family Lachnospiraceae; genus JBGVMW01. The sequence goes on along the minus strand of JBGVIB010000018.1, from coordinate 18,978 downwards.
TAATCCGCGGATTTTATCAATGTCATCCTTTTTTGCGGAAACCATAATAATTGGGGTATTTTTTTCCTCACGGATACTCTTGCAGATTTCAAAGCCATCCACACCCGGAAGCATTAGATCAAGGATTATCAAATCAAACTCCTCTGCCAATGCCTTTTGCAAACCAACATCACCACGATTTTCAATCTCAACACTGAATCCACTTAATTCAAGATAATCTTTCTCTAAATCTGCAATACTTTCTTCGTCTTCTACAATTAATATTTTACTCATTTACCGGAACCTCCTGATATTTTCTTAACACAAAGTACATAGTTGTACCTGTTCCTTCTTTACTATTTGCCCAAATCTGACCGCCATGGTCTTCTATAATCTTCTTTACAATGGATAGACCAATGCCACTTCCACCTTTTGTGGAATTTCTAGAGGCATCCGAACGATAGAAACGGTCAAAAATATATGGTAGACTCTTTACCGGAATCCCCTGACCATTATCCTCCATCTCAACCTGTATAAAGTCACCCACATCCTTAATCCGCATGTTCATAATGCCCTGAGGCTTATCATTATATTTCAATGCATTGCTGACAATGTTGTTAACCACACGTTTAAGTTGCTCTGCATCTGCAATCACCTGCACATCCTCATCCACATAATTGAAATACTGAAGCTTAAAATTCTTTGACTCTAATTCTACAAGAAGCTCTTCCACACAATCATTGAAGTATTCCGCCACATTAATTTTATTAAAGGTATATGGAATACGGTTAGTATCAATCTTTGAATAGAACATCAACTCATTAATCAGACGCTCCATATCGTTTGATTTATTATAAATAGTGCGGATATATTTGTCCATTTTCTCCGGTGTATCTGCCACACCATCAATAATACCCTCTGCATATCCTTTGATTGCAGTAATCGGTGTCTTTAAATCATGAGAAATATTGCTGATTAACTCTTTATTGTCTGTATCATACTGCACCTTTTCTTCTGCAGATTCTTTCAGACGTTTTCTCATATCTTCAAAATCGCCACACAACTCATCGATTTCGCTTCCTGCTTCCACATCAAGAGTAAAATCTAAATTACCCTCTTTGATGTTATTCGTAGCTATTCTTAATTTCTTCAGTGGAACACTGATTCCACGATAAATCCAGACGCTAAACAGTGAACTACAGAAAATTAATATTAAAACCATAATAAATAACATATCAAACAGAAATGATTTCACCTGCTTCTGAAAACGGTTCAATCTCATAATGACAAAAATATCACCCTTAGCATCATCCTGATAAGAAAAAGATACCTGACGAATCAACACCTCTGCCTGTCCATTAAAAAACATACCACCTTCTAAATCCGGCATTCTGTCCGTTCCCAACACGTTTTCCAACTGTGACGCCAATTCCTGATCCACACCGGAATAATAGGTTACATCATCCTTATACACATGAATGCAAGCTCCCTTTTCACTAAGCTGTGTATTCAGTTCTTCTAAAAATTGTATATTTTCAAATTTTGCAGGTTCTGCCCCTGCCAATGCTTCAATATCGCTAATTTCCTGACTCAACACATGCTCAAATGCCTTTAAATAGTTCGTCAGACTGTCTGTAGGAAATGATTCTACCCCATAACTTTTTCGCAAGGTATCTACGTGATAGGAGCCAAAACCATACGCAGCTACTGATACCAACACAATTGGCATAATAATCATCATAAAAAAAGCAATGATAATTCTTGTTTTTAATTTCATTCTTTTTTTTTCCGCTTTTATCCTCATAACAATCTCCCATGCCCAGAATGTACTTAAAAATCCCCTCTTGCAGAAAGCAATTATCAAACACACTCTCTTTTCTCATAGTTCTATGATATCACAGCTGTTACTATTTTTGTAATTAAGAATACAGGAGAATTATTAACTTTTCATAAAATATTATGAAGGCAGTTAAATGTTACTGCGTCACACATTACATCCAACTGCCTTCATCATCAACCCTTTAACGGAACAATTTCATCAAATTGCAAAATACCAGCACAATCATATTCATGATAACCACACTCGCCCCTGTTGGTGTTGCATACACATAAGATACCATCAAGCCCACTGCAAAGCAGATTACTGCAAATACCGTTGCCAGTATCACAACACCCTTATAATTTTTACAGATACACATAGCAGATAATGCCGGGAAAATAATTAATGCTGTAATCAGCAAGGTTCCCATCATTCGCATTCCCAAAACAATGGTAATTGCAGTGAGTACTGCCAATAACGTATTATACATATTAGCACGCACACCAGTAGCTTGTGCAAATTTTTCATCAAAAGTAACTGCAAATAATTTATTATAAAAAAGAACGTATAACACAAGCACAATAATGGATAAAATCACACTCATAATGACATCACTGTTACTCATTGCCAGAATACTGCCAAACATGTAATTTGATACATCTGTGTTCATGCCAGTTGTCATGGAAATCACCATAACACCAATTGCCAAAGATCCTGTGGATATCATGGCAATTGCAGCATCCCCTTTCATTCTGGTGTCCTCTTTAATTCTTAGCAAAAAAAATGCTGCCAATACCACTACAGGAATGGCAACACTTAAAGGAGCAACATTGAATGCCGTAGCAATTGCCATAGCACCAAATCCCACGTGTGACAATCCATCACCTATCATGGAATACCGCTTCAACACAAGGCTCACCCCAAGCAATGCTGCACATAGAGACACCAAAATTCCTACAATAAATGCCCGGCGCATAAAGGGATAGGACATCATTTCCATTACCATTTCTAACATACGGTACTTCCTCCTATAAATGAATTTCCCATAGTGCTGCTACAATATCCTTTCACATCACCATAATATAACACTGTTTCTCCTAAATGGAGAATGGTTTTCGCCTGGGAAATGGCATTCTGCAAATCGTGGGATACCATCACAATGGTAATCCCTTGCTGCTTATTTATCTTCTGGATAAGTTCATATAATTCTGCCGTCACCAAAGGGTCTAATCCCGTCACAGGTTCATCTAAAATCAACAGCTTCTTTGTGGCACATAAAGCTCTCGCTAATAATACCCGCTGTTGCTGCCCTCCGGATAAGTCCTTATAACAGCGTTTCTTCAAATCCTTAATATCTAACAACTCCATATTCTTGTCCACCAGTTCCCGGTGCTCTTTTTTATAGAAAGAAAAGAAACCTGTCTGATTTAAACAGCCGGATAACACTACCTCGTACACGCTTGCCGGAAATTCACGCTGCACACTGCTTTGCTGTGGCAGATACCCAATCTCTGACTGCTTTAGGCCATCTCCTAAAATGATTTCCCCTGAGGTTGGTGCTTTTAATCCTAACAAACCTTTCAGCAGTGTACTTTTGCCGGAACCGTTTTCCCCTAAAATACAAAGATAATCCCCCTCTTTTACTTCTATATTCAGATTTTCAATAACTGCCGGCTCCCCCTCATATGCCAGACACAAATCTCGACAGGTTATCAATGCCATACTAATTCAAAGCCTCCTTCAGAGTTTCCACATTCCGCTCCATCAAAGTGAGATAGTTTTCTCCATTTTCAAAATCCTCTTTTGTAAGATTATGACAGGTTTCAAAGGTAAGTACTTTGGCCCCTGTACTCTCTGCAATGGTTTCTGCCACTTTTCCATTACTTAATTCTATTTTTAAGACAACAGGAATGTTTTCCTCTTTCACTTTATCTGTCAAAAATGCAATTGTAGATGCACTAGGTTCTGTATCTGAAGCACAGCCTGGAAATGCTGCATAATAGGAAAGCCCATATTCCTCTGCAAAATACAAAATCGGGAAACGGTCACCAAATACAAGTGTGGTTCTTTCTGCTTCTGCCACTACTTTTTTTAATTCCTGGTTCAGGTTTTCTAATTCTGCAATATATTCTTCCGCATTTTTCTGATAAATTTCCCCATGCTCGCTGTCCTTCTCTGCTAACTTATCTGCAATGATATCCACAATTTTCATGGAATTTACAGGAGATGTCCACACATGTTCTTCCACTTCGTGTGCATGGTCTTCCCCTTCTTCATGAGCATGTTCTTCTTCGTGGTCGTGCTCATCCACACCCTCTAATTCTGCTGTTTCTAAGGTATCAACACAATCTACCATACGAATCTGAACCATGTCTGAGGTATTCATGGTACTTAATATATCTTCCACCCACACATCATTTTCTCCACCTGTATAAATGAAGACATCACAATTCTGGATTGCTTTGATATCCTTTGGTGTTGGTTCATAGGTATGTGCTTCCGTTCCCGGCTGTAACAGCATGGTAACTTCTGCTTCCTGGCCCGCTACTTCCCTTGTGAAATCGTATGCCGGAAAAATGGTAGTTACTACACTTAATTTTCCGCTATCACTGCTTTCTTCTGTTTTTGTTCCGCATCCTGTCAACAACGCAGTACTGAGTAATAACACTGCACTGCTAATCCACCATGTTCTTTTCATAATCTTCCTCCACACTATTCCTGATCGCCACATGTTTCACAGACACCATACAGCACGGTATTTACCCGGTTTACAATAAAGTGGTGCTCCATTGCGATATGCTCCATCAACTGGTTTATCTCACTGCAATGCATGTGAATCACCCGTCCGCATTTTTCACATTTCATATGAAAATGTCTGCTACATTCCTCCGGCGTCTCGATATATTCAAAGGCTGCACTGTTCATGCTTTTTAGTCTGTATTTTCTGACTTTGCCTTCTTTTTCTAATTTATCTAACTGGCGGTAAATGGTTGTTACGCCAACGTCTATCTGTTGTTTCTGAAATGCTTCTGCGATATCATTCACAGTTACATTTCCTTCACCCTGACTCCGCATAAATTCTAAAATCAGTTCTCCCTGACGGGTTTTGTATTCTTTACTTCTTGACATGTAGGTACACTCCTGAAATTGAAATACGATTGCAAATTTAGTTCTAATTTGAAAACGATTTTCATTTTAGCATATAGAGTGATTGCCGTCAAGTGTAATAGATGTGATTTTGGCACACTTATCGATGCCGTAGCTTACATCCATCCACTTAGCCAGACGCTGGCAACAATTCCGGCCAGGGTTGCTATGAGGGCGCCAGCCAGGGTGTAGCGGGTTTTGGAAACCTTGGCGGTTAGGAAGTATACTGACATGGTGTAGAAAACGGTTTCTGTACTACTCATTAGAATCGATGTGATTTTGCCTATGTAGGAATCTGTGCCGAACTCCTTGAAGATGTCGATTGTCATGCCAGTCGCGGCGGAGGAGGAGAACAGGCGCACTAATGTGAGTGGGACTAGTTCTGCCGGGAAGCCTAACAACTCTGCTAATGGTTTTAGCAACTGCGCCACAAAATCAAGGAAACCGGAGGCTCGCAGGATGCCTACCCCCACCATTAAGGCTACCAGTGTGGGCATGATTTCTACTACTGTCTTAAAGCCTTTGGTGGCTCCTTTGATAAAATCTTCATATACATTGGTTTTCTGTAAAATGCCATAGCCTACAATATAAAAAATGACAAGGGGAATCATACAATTAGATAAGTAAAGAATAAAACGCATTGGCTACTCCATATGGTTCTTTTTACTATTCTATGACGATTCTTCCTTGTCATTCCTATATCATTCATAACTATTCAGTACCCTCATAGGTTACCAATGTTATTATGAATTGCATTCATAATAACAGGCCAAAATCCATGCAGAATCACCTACGGTGATGGATTTTGGCCTGCTGCCACTACGTTTTCATACGGACTGTGCAGTTCAGGACAATACAAGATTGTATTGTCCTGGTTCTGAAAAGTTACTTTCCTTCTTTAAAAAATGAAACTGACCATGATAAAACTATTAAAAATGAATATATCAATAATGCCACAATCGTGTATAATCCAATTTATAAACAATTCCAATCAGAAACGTGGGTATTCCACAATATGGAAAAATAAGTGAAAACGAGGTAGAGCAAATGAATCAGAAGCAATATGAATTAAACAAAGAATTGGCACAGATGTTAAAAGGCGGCGTTATCATGGACGTTACCACCCCGGAGCAGGCGAAGATTGCAGAGGAAGCAGGTGCCTGCGCAGTTATGGCATTAGAAAGAATTCCGGCAGATATCCGGGCAGCAGGCGGTGTATCCAGAATGAGTGATCCAAAGATGATTAAGGGAATTCAGGAAGCCGTATCCATTCCGGTTATGGCAAAATGCAGAATCGGTCATTTCGCAGAAGCACAGATTTTAGAGGCGATTGAAATTGATTACATAGATGAAAGTGAAGTATTATCCCCAGCAGATGACGTGTACCATATTGACAAGACAAAATTCCGTGTTCCATTTGTCTGCGGTGCAAAGGATTTAGGAGAAGCATTAAGAAGAATTAACGAGGGCGCCTCCATGATTCGTACCAAAGGCGAACCGGGAACTGGTGATATCGTCCAGGCAGTACGCCATATGCGCATGATGAACAGTGCCATCGCCAAAATTACCAGCATGCGGGAAGATGAATTGTTCAACGAAGCAAAAGAATTACAGGTGCCATATGAATTAGTGCAGTATGTACATAATAATGGAAGACTTCCGGTTGTGAATTTTGCAGCAGGGGGCGTGGCAACACCGGCAGATGCTGCATTAATGATGCAGTTAGGTGCAGAAGGCGTATTTGTAGGTTCAGGAATCTTTAAGTCAGGCAATCCAAAGAAACGTGCCAGTGCCATTGTAAAAGCCGTTACCAACTATACAGATGCAAAATTGATTGCTGAGTTATCTGAGGATTTAGGTGAAGCCATGGTTGGCATCAATGAGCAAGAGATTGAACTTTTAATGGCAGAAAGAGGAAAGTAGAGTGATTGTAATGCCGCAAAAGTGGCGGAATGGAGCGTAAGATGAAAATTGCAGTTTTAGCCTTACAAGGCGCATTTATAGAACACGAAAAAATGCTGCAATCTCTTGGTGCAGAAACAATAGAATTGCGTAAGAAAGAAGATTTAGAGCAGCACTATGACGGGCTTGTATTACCGGGTGGAGAAAGCACAGTGCAGGGAAAGCTATTAAAAGAATTAGATATGTTTGACACCCTAAAGCAGCAAATTGAGCAGGGATTACCGGTTCTTGCTACCTGCGCAGGTCTGATACTTTTGTCAAAAAATCTTGCCAACGATACCAGACGCTGTTTTCAGACTTTGCCGGTCACTGTAAAAAGAAACGCATATGGAAGACAGTTAGGCAGCTTTTATGCAGAGGAAGAAGTAAAGGGGATCGGCACATTTCCAATGACATTTATCCGGGCACCGTATATTGAGCAGGCAGCAGAGGATGTGGAGGTATTAGCGAAGGTCAATGGAAATATTGTGGCAGTCCGCTATAAGAACCAGATAGGAGTGTCCTTCCATCCAGAGTTAAGCCAGGATACCAGAATTCATAAAATGTTTTTGGATGAGATTTCCATCATAAAATAAACGCTCATGTATTATGCTGAACCACCTCTATCAAGTAGACAGAGGTTGGTTCATGCTACTGCAAGGGCGTTTTTGTTTAGCTAATAAGGAATATAACAAAGAAAAAGTTGTTAACAGGATTCACACGTTTTGTTATCGCGAAGTCTCAATAACATTCAATTCAGTCTATATACAGAGTATGTTTGAAAAAACGTATATTTCCACCTAAAATCAGTTGATAAATTCCCTCACATTACATATAATGGTTGCAGAATCTTGTATACAAGATAGTTTGTAATAAAGTTATAAAAGAAAGCAGGAAACTTATGATAGAAGTTATTTTTAGCGTCAGTGCCGGTGGAAACTTGAAAATAGCACAGCGTTATGGAGAGGGCAAATACCCTGGTGGATGTATGAGTGTTTTTTTGGGGCATGAAGATGGCAGTGAACCAACAGAGGAAGAACTGGAAAATACAAACAGAAAGCGGTGGGGATGGAGATTTCTATGAATCAGGAAGAACGTTTGAAAAAGGCACAGACATTAGTCGGAAAGGTATTACGTCTGGCAAAGGATGAATTATTAGTCCATCTGCGTTTTTTAGATACTGCATTATCTGCCTTAACGCCGGTGGAGGAAAAAAACTTAAATGGTATGGCAACAGATGGAGAACATTTGTATTACGATACATTTTATGTGCTGAAAAAATATCAGGACGAGCCAGCGTTTTTGCCCCGCATGTACCTTCATATACTGTTGCATTGTATTTTTTACCATGGTTTCGGATACAACCGGGTGGAGCCATTGTACTGGGACATGGCGACGGATATTGCAGTGGAAAATACCATAATAGAAATGAAGCTACACAACGTAACCCTGAAACAGGATGGTGTATTAGAAAATAAGCTTCGCATTCTGAAAGAAGATGTAGGAGCCTTGACAGCAGAAAAATTGTATCGCTATTTTTTAGCCAATCCCCCAAGCAAGAGGGAGATAGAAGAATACGAGATATATTATAAGAAGGACAACCACCTCTACTGGCAGGAAGCAGAGGAAATGGCAATTTCTGTGGAACAGTGGAAGAAAATCAGTGAGCGAGTGAAGGCAGATTTAAAATCATTTTCAAAGGGGAAAAATAACTCCGAAAGTCTGGAAAAAAATCTAATGGAAGCAACGAAAGACCGTTACGATTACAGTGACATTTTGCGGCGTTTTACAGTAATGGGAGAAAATGTACAGGTAAATGATGATGAATTTGATTACATTTATTACACTTATGGACTGACTCATTATGGAAATCTGCCGCTGGTGGAGCCGTTAGAGTACAAGGATGTGAATAAGGTCCGGGAATTTGTAATCGCCATTGACACATCAGCATCCTGCCGTGGTTCTGTTGTGAAGGCATTTCTGCGGAAAACGTATTCCATCTTAAAAAGTAGCGAAAACTTTTTCCATCAGGTTAATGTTCACATCATCCAGTGCGACAGTCAGGTACAAAGTGATACCAAGATAACGGGTGACGAGGAATTTGAGCGTTTTATCCAGTATGGAAAACTCTATGGAATGGGCGCAACTGATTTTCGACCGGTGTTTGAGCATGTGGACGAACTTAGACGCAATAAAGAATTTACCAATCTAAAAGGGCTTATTTATTTCACCGATGGATACGGTGTATTCCCAGAACGAATGCCGGATTATGATGTGATATTTGCATTTCTGTCAGAAGATGACAGCCGCCCACCATTGCCGCCTTGGGCAATCAAGGTAGTGTTAGAGGACGAGGAAGAAATTATCGCGGCGCAACATTAGATATTTGCAAGATACCGATAAGGCAGTGAATTGTCAGAATTGTTTGTAGTTGCAATCAGACTTACGTTGGCTCCGCCTGTGTGGAATATGCAATACCAACAAACGATGATTTAGCAATGTAAGTCTGAGTTGCAACTGCAAGCAATTCTGACAATTCACGGATGGGTAGCATTTTTACAATTATAAAAATACAATTATAGAAGTGAGGAAAAAATCATGAACATCAAACAGGCAAAGGATTACATCAAGCAATCCGTTCAAATATATTTAAAAAAAGACGAATTTGGAGAATACAAAATACCAGTAGTGCGACAGCGCCCAGTGTTCCTTTTAGGCGCCCCAGGAATCGGCAAGACCGCAATTATGGAGCAGATTGCCCAGGAATTAGGCATTGCCTTAGTTTCTTATTCCATGACCCATCACACCAGACAGTCCGCCTTAGGCCTTCCATTTATCGTTAAGAAAAATTATGGTGGAACAGAATATGACGTTTCCGAATACACCATGAGCGAGATTATTGCCTCTGTGTACGATACCATGGAAGCTAGCGGTGTAAAAGAAGGAATCTTATTTTTAGATGAAATCAACTGCGTGTCTGAGACATTGGCGCCATCTATGTTGCAATTTTTACAGTATAAAGTCTTTGGACGCCATAAAGTGCCGGAGGGGTGGGTAATCGTTACAGCCGGAAATCCGCCGGAATACAACAAATCAGTCCGTGAATTTGACGTGGTAACCATGGACCGATTGAAAATATTAGAAGTAGAAGCAGACTACCGTGTATGGAAATCCTACGCCAGCGAGCGAAACATCCACAATGCCATCATCAATTATTTAGACTTAAAGAAAGATGATTTTTATCATATGGAAATGACTGTCCGCGGCAGAAGCTATGTAACAGCCAGAGGCTGGGAAGATTTATCAGAAATGATTATTTTATATGAAGAAGAAAAAATGCCAGTGGATGAAACACTGGTGGAGCAGTATATCAGAGAGCCGCGGATTGTGAAGGAATTTACTGCGTATTATGATTTATATAACAAGTATAAAAAGGACTATAAAATCGGAGAAATTTTATCCGGACGACCTTCCGATGCAGCGAAAGAGCGGGCAAAAGCAGCACCATTTGATGAGCGTTTGTCACTGCTTGGCATGTTGCTTGACAAGGTACAGAGTGATATCAAAGAAGTCATTGGCAAATCCGATTATTTAACAGATCTGTTAGCATCCTTGAAAGGGGTAAAAGCCTTGTTAGCAAAGGAAGAACAGGGAAATGCGGAAACTCTCCGGGAACTTCTTTGTGGACAGGAGAAACGGCGTGCTGACCAAATGGAATCTTTAGAAAAAGCAGGAGCATTGTCTGCCGCCGACCGCAGTAAGTTCAAGAGAATCATCCGCTTCTTACAGGAAGCAGAAAAGACAGTTGTCACATGTGGAGAAACTGATGGCAATGAAGCATTTCTTGCGGTGAAGCAGAAATTTGATAGCGAAGTGGCAGAAATGAAGATGGAAACCATGGCAGTGAAAGAGTGCTTACATCATTTATTTGCCTTTGTGGAAGCAGTCTTTGCGGATGGAAATGAAATGTTAATTCTGGTTACAGAGCTTACGGTGAATACCTTTAGTGCAAGATTTATCACTATGTTTGGCTGTGAGGATTACCAGAAGCATAATGAGAAATTGATGTTGTCTGAGCGTCAGAATGACATTAAGGATGAATTAAATGAATTATTGCTGTAAAGGAAATGAAAATTATGTTTCAATATGAAATGCAAAAAGAAGGAGTACGGATTACTGGTTATCGTGGCAGTGAAACACATGTGAGCATACCTGAGGTGTTAGAAGATCAACCAGTAGTCGGTATCGGAAAGAAATGCTTTGTTGGAAATAAACAGATAAAGGAAGTCATTGTGCCAAAGCATGTGACTTTCATGGATGACTGGGCATTTGCAAACTGCAATCAGCTTGCGCGGGTAGAACTGCCAGGCAGGCAGATGGAGTTTGGCAAAGGGGTTTTTCAGGGATGTGTGTCTCTCGGAAAAATCGTTGCAGGTACATCGGAGTGCCGTACAGAGGAGGAACAGCAGAGGGCAGAGCAGGTAGGTGCTTTGCTTGCTGCGACTGTGAACGGATTGGATGCGTATCATTTATTTTCTCTGACAGAAGCAGGCGGTGAGCAGTGGCTGGCTGTATGGGATGGGAAGCTGCTTAGTTTTCTAAGAACAGATGATACGAAAGGCTTTACTGTTGTCATTCTGTGTGGGGAAGAAGATTATGACAGTGATGAAAATAGTCTGGAGTATTTCGTGAAGCAGAAGCGAAAAACCAAGGTGCGAATTGCCTTTATGCGTCTGATGAACGGGATTGGGTTACAGGAAGATACAAGGCAGGAGCTGCTTTCCTATCTGCAGGCTCACACAAAGGGATGTGAGTCAGAGGAAACCTGGGAAGTGGTATTGCAGGAGCATGGGCAGGATAGGGCTTTCTATGAAGCTTTTGCAGAGTATGGTTGTGTGACAGAGAAGAATTTTGATGCACTGTTGGCAGATATTGATGATAGTCACATGGAAATGAAGGCGTTTTTCATGAAGTATAAGGAAGAAACGCTTGGGTATCAGGACTTTTTTGAGGGATTGTCCTTTGAATTGTAGAGAGAAAATGGTAAAGCAGGTAGATTCCCTGGAAGATCCATTAATTGTAAAATTTCGAAAATTGTGGTTGACAAATAGAAAAAATTATATTAGAATAAATCTAAACTTAGAACAATTCAAGAGAGGTGATGCAAATGACTGTTCAAAGAGAAATTATATTGGATGTTGTCAGGGAGTATCCTCATACAACAGCGGAACAGATTTATGCGAAAGCCATCGAGAAAATTCCAAGGATGGCAGTAGCAACTGTCTATAATAATTTGAATTATTTATCTGACAACGGATATATAAGGAGAATTAAAATTGCGGGAGAGCCGGACCATTTTGATAAGACGGTAGAACCCCATTACCACATCATTTGTGATGAGTGCAAAGCGTTAGAGGACATTGAACTTGATGATATCATGGAGCACATTCAGAAAAAGCATGGTTTAGAGATTACCTATTGTGAAGTGAATTTACATCATATATGTCCAACATGTAAGGAGAAATAAGGGTAACTATTCAAAACAGGGCTGTACAGTTCATATGAAAATATACAGAATAGTTACACGAAGTCAATATTACTGAGGCGGTTAAATGTTAATGTAGTATGCGAAGATACTCATTTAGGTAAGTATATAATACACTAACATTTAACCACCTCGGTAATAACAGCCAGAGGCAATAAATATTTATTTTTAAGGAGGATTTTAAAATGGCAAAGTATGTATGTAGTGTTTGTGGTTATGTTCATGAGGGAGATGCAGCCCCAGAGGTCTGTCCAGTCTGTAAAGCACCTGCTGACAAGTTCACAAAGCAGGAAGGTGAGAAGACATGGGCAGCAGAACATGTAGTAGGCGTAGCTCAGGGTGTAAGTGAAGATATCATTGAAGATTTAAGAGCAAATTTCAACGGTGAATGTACAGAAGTTGGTATGTATCTTGCAATGGCACGTGTTGCACATCGCGAAGGTTATCCAGAGATCGGTATGTACTACGAAAAAGCAGCTTACGAAGAAGCAGAGCATGCAGCAAAATTCGCTGAGTTATTAGGCGAAGTAGTAACATCTTCTACAAAGAAGAACTTAGAGTTACGTGTAGACGCTGAAAACGGCGCAACAGCGGGCAAGACAGATTTGGCAAAGCGTGCAAAGGCAGCAAACTTAGATGCAATCCATGATACTGTGCATGAAATGGCTAGAGATGAAGCTAGACATGGTAAGGCATTTGAAGGTCTGTTAAAGAGATACTTCGGTTAAGATATAAAATTGTTTCACTTGAAACATAAAATGAAGTCCTATGAGTTGTACTCATAGGGCTTCATTTTGGTTATAACGTTTCTCATCTTCGTATCATAATTGCGCTATATTATCAGCATAACCAACGTAGTACGTTATTACAAGAGAAAATGTAAAATTTCCATAGCACGGTTTCCCCATTTTTTATTATAAAAATTCTTGAGGTAGATTTTATATGCATCAGCATTTAAAATTTAAAGTAGCACAGGAATAAGGCGCTTTGGAAAGGAGATACAGGAATATGAGATTTATTAAAAACTATATGGATGATAGTTCCTTGCGACAGGAATTGAATGATTTAACACAGGAAACATTTGGATTTGATTTTGAAAGTTGGGTAACCAACGGATATTACGAAGGTGATTACATACCTTACTCTTTTGAAGAGGATGGAAGGCTGATTGCAAATGTTTCAGTGAATCGAATGGAATTTATACAAAATGGTCAGGAAAAGCTTTATATTCAACTAGGGACAGTTATGACCAGAGAAGAATGCAGAAAGCAGGGATACGCCAGAAAGTTAATGGAAAAAGTGATGGCAGAGTATGCTGGAAAATGTGATGGTTTATATTTATTTGCTAACCTTGATGCCTTAGAATTTTATGAGAAAATGGGCTTTTCAAAAGGTGTGCAGTACAGGTATACATTAGAAAATGATGTGAAATTGGAACTACAGGAGAAGGCAAGTAAACAGGATGCCGCGCAGAGCTTTAAACAGGTAAATCCAACTGATGAGTTTCATAAAGTCAATTACATGGAAGCGGTGCGACATAGTGCAGTGAATTCTGCACTTGAACAGAAAAATAAATACGGCTTGCAAATGTTTTATACATCAGGAATGGAACAAGTTTATTACTGTGCTAAACTAGATTGTTATGTTATAATGGAAGAGCAGGACAATACACTTTATTTGCAGAGTGTGATTTGCAAGAAAAAAGTTTCCTTAGAAGATGTGCTTTCATTGATTCCGGGAGAATATACCAGCATAATTCTTGGCTTTACACCATGTATGGAGGATGCTCATCTGTTTGAATCACAAATTTATGATGGTGAGGATGATTATAGATTGTTTTTCTATGGGGAAGAACTAAAAAAGATGGAATCAGAAAAGCTTTATTTTCCAGAATTTTCTCATGCATAAGAATGCAGAATCACCTACGGTGATAGATTTTGGCCTGTTATTGTCCATGTGGACACAAAGTGAAACTAGTATTCCAACAGGAATGCACAAAAGAAAACCCACGAGTTACAACTCGTGGGTTTTCTTTATAAGTGAATAATATTCTGATAAATATTGGTGTTATTTTCAAGATGTTCTAGAACGTGTCCCAAATGAGAAAGAGGCTGTTAGATGTTATCTCCAACAACCTCTGATTTGATATGTATTATGAAATAGACTTCATATTTGCATACTCAGTAATGCTTACGCCAAGTCTTTCGCATTCGGCAATAATTTGAAGCCGATGTTTGCTGCCGGTATCATTGCTTGATTTGAAAAAAAGGTATATAGGTGTTTCTATCACTGCCAGTATGATTCCTAAAATCAATCCATCCACAAATCCGGTAGTAACCATTTGCATAACAGTACTGCCAATAACGAGAGCGATAAATATGCATGCCATAATAAGATTTAACTTGCCATTCATGCTTTCCTCCTTGCGGATGAGTGCAGCATATTCTGAAAAGGATAGTTCCTGATGTTTCCGCCGTATGTTTCGTTTATTCAGTCGGGCATATCTTTTTGCCATAAATTTTGCAGTCAAATGATCAGTAGATTCATTTGATACTTCATCATTGAAATTCTTCTTTATCTTTTTCTCTTCTTTCCTGCGAGCTCTGTTTTCCTTTGTATCTTTTCTAATAGTTCCATATGTACGATATCTCCAAAGAGAGCGTACAAGCAGATAGATTACCACATATCCACCACATACAGCTAAGAGCCAGATGGCAGGAATATTCATAAGCTCAGTATTAGCGCTTACTGATACTGAAAATACCAGTATACAGCTGCCGAAAGATACAGCTAAAATAATGAAGTAAAAAACAAGAGGCTTTAATTTTTTACTCTTAAAAATAATTGGCTCTAATAAGTATTTCATAATAATGGTTGATACAATTCCAATAGAAACGCCAATAAAAAATGGGAATATATCTAGGGTTAAAGATTGTATCGTCTGACCCTCCTCTGGAAAAATAACCCAGATAAGTGTTATAATAGTGAGCCATATGCAGGCTGTATATAATGCACCAGTGAGTCTGACATACCATTTCATCTTTTCATCTTTGTCTGCTTCAAAATACTCCCTGCAAAATGCTTCAATATCAGCGCCCACTATTTTTGCTACAGGTTTGTCCTCACTTTGGGCTTCCAATAGTAAATCGTAGAGATTCATCATTTTTTCATCATTAACATCCTCGTTTCCGGATGCGATTGTACTGTACATGTCGGCTTTCTCAAATACTTTCCGGTAATCACCTTTCAGTTTTTCAGCCATTGAAATGGTATCTAACATATTGCTCCTCCTTCGTTAAATAATATTTTTTCAACACTTTTCATAATCTTTTGGTAGCTGTCCTTAAAATCCTCCAGTCGTTCTCTGCCTGTATCCGTTATAGTATAATATTTTCGAATAGGGCCAAGAGGGGACTTCGCTTTCCTGCAGGAAATATAACCGTTTTTGTCTAAGCGTGTAATAATTGGATATAAGGTTCCTTCTCCTAAATCTTCAAAACCATTTTTCTCTAATTCAGATAAGATTTCATATCCGTAGGTTTCCCCTTTTTCGATAATAGCAAGAACGCAGCCTTCCAAAGTTCCTTTCATTAATTGTGTGTCATTCATAGTTACCCCCTTCCAACGTTCAAGCATTGTCTATTAAATAGCTGCATAAAGAATATGGCAGTTGTTTGAATTATAACATAGTAGAACGTTTGACTACTTTGTGTTACCAAGTAGCATGGTATTAAAATAGCATAGCTACTTTGCATTGTCAAGTAGCTATATGTAAAATGTGAAAAAACATAAAGGACAAAATGTTTTACTATAATCTGAAAACTTTTTAAATTTTCACTACTATTTTAGTAAAATATATGGTATTATATTACTAAGGCGATTAAATATCAATGTAGAATGCGCAGAATAAATTACTATATGCAAGGGGAGGGAATGAGGCGTAGTGCCCCTATGCCGATTGACGACAACGCCGCAGATAATAATTTAGACAAGCATGATACATTGATATTTAACCGCCTTAGTAATAGTATGTATCACTCGGGCGGTTAAATATCGTATTATATTTAGCCGCCAAAGTACTATGATGAGGAGGTATAGACATGGGAGCAATGAAGTTATCTGAATTAGAAGTGGGAAGTCAGATTACATTACTGATTCACAATAAGAATAACAAGATGGAGATAAAAGGGGTTATTAAAAGGCATATTGTGGAGAATGTTGTACTGATATCGTTGGAGTATGAGTCAACAAAGAGGTTAATTTTTGATGGTGTTATAATTGACATGGAATATTGCCATGAGAATGAGGTGCCTTATATCTGGCATAAGGTAAAGATAGCAAATTATAAAAATGATTATGTAATGCAGGTGACTTCGGATGGTACGAAATATAACAGAAGGGATAGTTTCCGTGTTGGTGTATCTGTTATGGCTCACCTTCGTGTAGGAGGAAGGAACGTACAGCAGGTTTTGATAAGAGACATCAGTATGACAGGTTTTTCTATTTCAGACAGAAAAAAGGAACTGGGATTTAAAAAAGGTGATGACATCTTTGTTTATTTTGAAGATATCGGTCACATTCTTGACCTTGCAGGACGTGTGGTAAGAGTGGAAGAACGGGAAGATATGATTATCTATGGATTGGAAATTCGTAATTTATGTAAGGATTTGCAGTCATATGTCAGCCTGAAACAGAGGCGTAAAAATTAGGTGATAAAATGTAAGGGTATGTTGGCTATTGAAGTTGACATACCCTTAATTTTATATCAAATTTTACCACAAAGAGGGGCGGGGCGTGCAGATTGCAGGAATGAATTTTTGGACACGCTCTGGTGTACTGACATATTCATTAGTTTGAAAATTCATTCCTGCATGGTTTTGTCTAAACCTCACACAACCGCCGCATGAAACCTTCTTCATTATCAAGAACTTCCTTTGTCCAGAATTCCCTTCCACCATGATGGGCACCAAGTACCTGGTAAAATGTGGCGTCTTTACCTGCAGTTCTCAATGCTTCATACAATTGACAGCCTTGTCCAAATGGAACCAATTCATCATTCGTACCATGAAGCATCAAAATCGGTGGCAGTTCCCGATTTTCCTGCACATAATTGGCAATAATAGTAGGGCGAACTAGTTCAGGATGTTCCAACACAGGTTTATTTCCAATTTCACAGCCTTCCGGACTGTCAGGTGTACGGTGATCCTGGGAAGATGGTTCATCATTCATGGTTGCAAATTGTCTAATTTAGGCTCCATGGGTATCATTCCTTCAACAGTCACTGTACGCATTGGAAAATTTTCTCTGCTTACTTGTAATGGTTCCATATACTCCTCCTAAAAGCTCTTTACATTATAAATGAATGTAATATACATAATATGTTCTGTCAAATGGGTTGACAACACAGCTATCTTGCAATACAATATAGTAGTATCTTGCATTACAAGGTACTTAAAAAGAAGGAAGGAGTGAGAGTGATGATTTCTTCGCAAATGTTAAAAGGCATGTTGGAAGGCTGCATTCTGAAAATTATAAGCCAGAAAGAAACCTATGCATATGAAATCTCCAAAGAATTAGAGAACTATGGTTTCGGAACCATCTCAGAAGGCACCATATATCCAATCATTTTAAGACTTCAGAAAAATGAATTAGTTACAGCAGAACAAAGAGAATCAAAAACAGGTCCGAAAAGAAAATATTATTCTTTGTCGGAGAAAGGAAAAGAGCAGTTAGCAGAGTTTGAATTAAGTTGGAATGAACTTGCAAGTGCAGTAAATCAATTGTTAGGGGGAAACGTCAATGAATAAAGCATGCAGAGAATTAATGAAGCAGAATAATGCAAGAGAAGAAGCAATTTATAAGGAAAATGAAGATATTTACACCGACATGATTCTGTATCTAATGGGTTCTGGTTTGTCAGAGTACAACCAGCAGTTAGTAAGAGCAGATTTAATTGAAATGATTTTAGATGGTCAGGAGCGGGGGGATAATATCAATCAGGTTATGGGTGATAATTACAAGGAAATATGTGATGATATTATTGCTGCATTTCCCAAAATGCCACTGAAAGAAAAAGTGATTGATGTGGTGGAAATGATTTTATATCCAATCGGCTCATTGGCTATGATAGCTATTATATACCAATTGTTTGCCGACGGCAGCATGGATTTGCTGCATCAAAGATTTGTTGTCACAGTGGGGGATATCATAGTGGCTGTGATTATTGTATTGGCGGCAAATCTAATTGTTAAGTATATATTCAGAAGTGTTTATAAGGAAAATAAGAAATCAAATAAATTCATCATGTTTATAAAATATTGGGCGATTGCTATGGTTCCTTTTATGATTGTTGTGCTTTGTATGCTGTTTTTAAGGATAGAGGTATTTTCTATACCTATGATAGTGGCGATTGTTGTAACAGCCGTTATTCTTGTTCTTGGGAAATTACAACAGAATTAAATTGTGGTTTGTCGAATTGAATCATGTTGGATAACCGTCCGGCAGAGAGAGGGAATGCAGCTTGCTGTCAGGGGCTAGAATTTAGCTG
>JBGVIB010000017.1:0-8908 GCA_045122835.1 Lachnospiraceae bacterium | reverse complement strand
ACTCCTTAGGGAGACTTAGGCATGAGGGCCACACCCCGAATGTCTTAGTCGGACGAGGCTAATTTATTAGCCTTTAGGAGATTAGTTCACCGGAACGTTGGCTCGGTCTGCGTGGAACCTTCTGCACCTGCCACCGGCGTACGGGTAGCCACTATGATAAACAATTACACAAACCAGAATTTATCCATCGCACACCGCGAAATACTTCTTACTTACTCGCTCACTACTGGCACATCTCCTTAAAGGTACTTCCGCAGTTCCTTAGAAAGCTCCTCCTCAATACGCACCAGTTCCATCGCAATCTGTCTTGCTTCTTTCGTCGCATCCGCATATTGGTTCAAATATTTTGACACAGAACGAATCCCCATATCACATCCCTCTGCAATAATATCCGCAGCCTTCTGATCCGTTGGTGTACTCATTAATTTCATATTAGTCTTAATTTCAGCCATAGCTTTTGCCATGAAAGGTGGCTCTTTACCAGTGTCATGATAGGAATTTAACAGTTCATGAGTTTTATCTCCTAATTTTTCATGATGCTCTCTGCTGGTAATTAACAAATGCTTAAGCTCCTCATTCTCCACTGTATCTAATACATCATTTATGGAGGATATTCCCATTTTAATACCAGCGTTGCACTCCTGTAATAACTGAATTGTTTCTTCCATGTGTAACTCCTTTCTCTGCATTAATATTTTCAAGCAATCACATAAATACAAATTCTCTTTCCCAATTAGTATGTTACATAATATCCATCTTATTCAAAAAAATAGACAAGTGATTCAGTCGAGTTATTTCGAAGACACTATACTAGTATATAAAAAATACTCCGGCAGCTGCCTATCACAAGATAGTTCACCACCGGAGTCATCATTAACAATAAGATTTCAAAATATCATTTAAAGCACTTTTGCTGCTAGTATGACAGCGCACGATTTCTGCATTGCAGCGTTCTGCTTCTACCACTGCATGCCTTGCCATTTTATGAGAAACCGTATTAGTAAATAAGATGATCAAATCCGGTCTTCCCATCTGCTCTGCTATTCTAGCAGACATTTGTGTAAATATCTTTGCTTTACACTTGTACTGCTTACATAACTCTTTATATTGACAGACCATTCTGTCATGTCCTCCAATAATTACTACACTCATATGTTTCTACTTTTCTCCGTATAAATGCTTATTTATTCACTACCCTAATGCTACATCCAACACCATCATAACTGCAAAGCCTGCTGCAAATCCTAACGTACAGATATCTGTCTTTCCATCAGAGGAAGCATCCGGCAACAATTCTTCAATGACAACATAAATCATTGCCCCGGCTGCAAATGCCAGAAAATAAGGCAAAGCCGATGATATCATATCCGATAACAGCAATGTTACAAAGGCTGCTACTGGCTCTACCACACCAGAAATCGTACCATATAAAAATGCTTTTGCTTTGCTGTTTCCCTCGCCCCGCAAGGGGAGAGATATGATTGCCCCTTCCGGAAAATTCTGTATTGCTATGCCAATGGACAACGCAATTGCACTGGCAAAGGTAATTTCTTCCCCTGCACCAAGCAAGCCTGCAAAAACCACACCTACTGCCATTCCTTCCGGAATATTATGCAAAGTAACTGCAAGCATGAGCATCATGGTTTTGCTTAATTTTGCCTTTGTGCCCTCTGGGGTATCTACATTCATATGTAGATGGGGTACCAGCCTATCCATTAAAAACAAAAACAGGATTCCTAAGAAAAAGCCAGATACCGCTGGGATAAATGAGAATTTTCCCATGTGCTCGGACATTTCAATTGATGGAATCAGAAGGGACCATACTGACGCTGCAATCATAACGCCAGATGCGAATCCTAATAAAGCTCGCTGAATACCATCCCGAATTCCGTTACGCATAAGGAATACACAAGCGGCACCTGCTGTCGTTCCAATAAATGGAAGAAGTATACCTATTATATATTGCATCTTTACCTCACTTTCTGCCGCATGAGCGGCCGCTCAATTTAGAAGAAACGTAACTATTCAGAACCAGGACAATACAAGCTTGTATTGTGCTAACTGCACAGTGCGTATGAAAACGTAGTGGCAGCAGGCCAAAATCCATCACCGTAGGTGATTCTGCATGGATTTTTGCATGTTATTATTTCTTCTTACCTATAGCTACAAAACATCTAATTTATAGCATTGCACAGAAACCAGTCTTTATACATACACCAACATATATCTGGCTGATATTCACTTTAACTGCACTAAATATCAACTGGTCGGTATACTAATACCTTCCAGACTGTTTGCAACTACTACAATTTTACATTATGAGAGCAGGACACAATTGGTTACAACTTTCACGGTTAGTATACTCTAACCAACGTTAGTTGTCAATCAGAAACAATCATTTTTTTTATGCATAGTATATTAACGAGGTGGTCAAATGTTATTGTATGAGTTATTATTCATATGCTACAGCAACATTTCACTACTCAATAATGAAAACAAATATGAAATGAGGTATATTTATGGATTTTTCAGAAAGTCAGAGAAGCATTTCTGTTACAAATGCTTTGATAGAAGATGTTTCTTTTGATCGCAATGTGCGACTCGTAACGATTTCCTATGGTAACTGCCCAACATGCAGACGTGGAAACCAGCAGGTCGTGTTAGTAATAAACAGAGATACCGTAATTCGAAGTGAGAACGGTGCGCCGATGCCTGCTAGAGAATTAGAGGTTGGAATGGTAATTGATGCTACGTTTTCTTCTGCCATGACAAGAAGTATTCCCCCACAGGCTCAAGCATTCCGCATCCGGGTAGTCAATCGACCACAAGCCTTTGATACAACAACAGGACGAATCGTAGATACAAATTTCCGCAACCAGACAATTACAACCATCAGCAACCAAAATCCTTCCTCTGTGATACTATTTCATATTACACCGGAAACGGTTATCTTGAACCCTGCTGGCAGAACGGTTCCATTTTCCAGACTAGTACCCGGCTTAAGGGTTCGTATACAGCATGCCACATTCATGACGGCCAGCATTCCACCACAGACAACGGCGTTTGTAATACAAATTATGTAATATCATCTTCTGATATATTAGAAATTTTCAAACACTTATACCTTATAAAGGACTGTTACTAATTAACGTGGATCATACTGGTATATTCACACAGGAAAATAGGCAAAGAACAAAGCGTGCAAGCATGCACTCCCGAATTCGGGTAATTATTATACTTGTACGCTTTGCCACGCAGAATTTGGCACACAGCGCACCTTCCTTTCAAATTCGCGCGCATCATATTTTTTATATACCAGGAACTTTCATGAATTACTTTTTATAATAAACTATTGTAATCCCTCAGTATATTAAAAATGAATGTGCCAGTACACTTGTACGTTTTCACAGCTTCTCAACCTTTAAGGAGTACAATGGCAACATCACATGAAACACTGCTCCACCTTCTGCATGGTTACTGACATAGACAGCTCCAAAGTGCCCCTCAAAAATAAGCTTTGCCAGATTTAGTCCAATTCCTGTATGCGTTGCTTTCATTTTTTCAGGTGTATAAAATCTATCAAATATGTTAGGAATGTCTTTTTCCGAAAGCCCTGGTCCATGATCCCTCACAGCCACTCTCAATTGTTCCAAATCACAGCTACACACAATTTGTATAGGTTCCCCACTTTTATCATGCTCCAACCCATTGGTAACAATATTCATAAACGCTTCTTTCAACAATTCATAATCTCCGTAATAGGTCATCCTCTTTTCTGCTTCAAACGTTATTTCTATACGCTCCACATCATCACAGCAACTTCTTGCCACATCCTCCATAAGCTCATCCATGTTGATTTTTTCTTTTTTGAAAATCACTTTTCCTGCTTCTAACCTGCCAATGTCCATCAGTCGCTTCAGCAAAACATTAATGCAGTCTAAATGTATATAACACTCATGGATTCTTCCTTTTTTTTCTGGTTCCTCTAACGCATCCTCAATAATATATAACGAAGAAAATACTCTGCTTATGGGTGTTTTTATCTGGTGTGCCATATTTTCTATAAAGTTTTGAATTCGCCGGTTCTGCTCCTTTACATAATCGTCCTGCATTCTAGTCTGTTCAAGTTCACTGATCTTGGCTTCTAAGGCTTGCTTCTTAAGATGCCACATCTGTTTTCTCTGATAGAGCGCATAAAGTATGATGACAAACATAACTGCTGCCACCACAAATACCGGAATGCAACAGTTTGCCAGTCTCATCTTAGTTCCAAGGTATTGCATGCCCTGACTGGTAAAACCATATTCCTCTAAGGCTACCTCTGCCGCCCTTAAATTTTCATCTGAAATATTCTCAAATAAAGCATAGAGATAATCTTTGCTTATCTCTTTTTCTTCCAGATACAAGACTCCAATAGCATTTTGTTGAAACACCATCGCCTGATGATTGATAAAAATTATTTCCAAAGCAAAACAAACAATCAGCCCCACAAGACCGATTGTCAATAACATGTGATTACATAATTTCTTCATAAATACCTCTTTGTACCTTACCTGTAAAACGATAGCCAAATCCTCTTACTGTCTCGATAGAATCTGCGCCAATTTTATTGCGCAGTCTGCTTATATTCACAGACAATGTGTTGTCCTCTACAACATCATCTTTTCCATCCCAAAGATAAGAAAAAAGTTGTTCCCGTTTCACAATCCGCTCTCCATTTTCCATAAGCTTTAACAGGATACGATACTCCACCGGTCTAAGCTGCAACACACTACCACTTCGTTTCACAATTCCCTGTTCCATATCCAGCACAAGATCTCCGCATTTTAAAAATCGCCCTTCCTTCCCTCGGTTCATTCTTCGCAGATTCGCCTGAATTCTTGATAGCAGTTCACCTATACGGAAGGGCTTAGTCACATAATCATCACCGCCAAGCTGTAATCCCTTTACCACACATTCCTCATCATCGCACACAGTGAGAAAAATGACAGGTTTTCCGTTCCGTTCACGAATTTTCTGACATATCACAAATCCTTCTCCATCAGGAAGCCATAAGTCCAGTAGATACAAATCAATTGTTTGCTCATTGTACACATACCAGATAGCTTCCTGCACAGAAGCTGCCGTCTCCACTTCATATCCGTTTTTTACAAGGATTTCTTTCAAGTCTCTCCTTAAATATCTGTCATCTTCCACAACAAGAATTTTGTTCATTTCCATCCACCTCGTACTCTATTCTAACACACTTTTCCGTCCTGAATATGAATAATTCTGTCTGCGTAATCGGCTGTCTGCATATCATGGGTAACCATGACGATTGTCTGATTGTATAATCTTGCCGCTTTACTCATAAGCATTACCACCTCGTTGCTGTTTTCGCAGTCCAAATTGCCTGTCGGTTCATCTGCCAATATAATGCAAGGATTCACTGCGATTGCCCTTGCAATTGCCACACGCTGCTGCTCTCCTCCCGACATTTCTCCTGGAAATTTATCTTTACAGGAGAAGATTCCTAAGACCTTCATAAGTTCATTTATTTTTTTGTCATCTGGTATTTTCCCATCCAGCCGTATTGGAAGAATGATATTTTCATATGCCGTAAATTCTGGGAACAGGCTGTAATCCTGATAAATATAACCTATCTTAGTGCGTCTGATTTCTGATAACGCTTTATCTTTCAGATGGAGAATATTTTCTCCGTCTAGGATGATCTCTCCTCCATCAGGTTCCTCCATAGTTCCTAACATTTTTAATAGTGTGGATTTGCCGGAGCCGCTTTTTCCGACCACTGCTACAAATTCTCCTTTTTCAAATGTCAATGAACAAGGATACAGTGCTTTTACTTCAATTTTTCCCATTCTATATGTTTTCGCTATATTTTTTACCTCTAATATGATGCTCATTGTTCCTTTCCTCCCTTGATACATTTCCGAATTACAATGGCTGAACTTACTACCATAACCAGATAAAGTAGCACTACCATGCTTATATACAATCCATGCTCCATATAGTTTATCATTCCGTTTAACATCTGGTCTGCCATATTATTGATTACAATCTGTTCCTCCATTAAAAGTCCTCCGTACTTTGCAAAATATATATAACCAGCTGCAACATATCCCGGAAGCAATCCGGCAAATATCCACAAATACGACTTACACTCTGCTATGAGTGCCAGCTTAACATATTTCCTATCTTCCATTCCAATCTGCTTAAGCAGTGTAAATCTGGACTGCCAGTATTTATTCTTACCTGCCAGAAAACTTCTTTGTATTACAATGTAAATTACTAGAATCATTACAAACAGCGTTCCATAAATTCCCACATCCTGCACCATCTGCCGTGTAGAAATACGGCGTAGTTCTGCTTCTGAATGAAAGCTAAGCCCCTCGTCCCTTGCTAACTTTGCTAACTGCTTGTCTGTGGATTCATAGGAAGCATTACTATCATACATAATCTCAAGTGTATTATATTTTAATGCCTTGCCTTCATTTGCTACCATTTTATCAGCCAACCCTCTTGAGGCAACCATTAAATAGGTATTCATCAAGAAATTATCCCAAATCTCATTGCCACCGTAATAGATTGCACCAACTTCCACAGACAAAGCTTTTTCTGTGAGGGCATTTTTTATGCTAACCATATCTCCGGCTTTGATTGTATCATCTTCGCCATTAATGATTAAAATTACCTGCTCTCCTTCACTATACTTGTCCCATTGAATCTGCTGCTCATTCCCCCATGTTTTTATTTGCTTTTTTATCTTTGTTATATCACCAAAAAATTGAATCTCCATTTTATATTCTAATGGGGTATCGCACATTGCGTTTTCTTTTAAAGCCTTCATCATCTGACTTTCTTCTATACCATCCCATTCAAAATAATGAAGACCATCTCTGATTGCATAATTGATGGTAGCCACTCCCGGACACATCTCTATTTTCTCAATAATATCCGGGTCTGCACCTGTGTACATATCATAGTTGGTAAAACCGTATGTATTGCCACCATAGATGCACTCTCCTTGTTCACTAGATGACTTTTGTGTCTCTTTTTCTGGAAATATATACTCCTGCCCCATTTTTTTCATCGTAAAGTCCTCTTTTACTTCTAATATCCACTGGGTGGTAGTAACACTCTCTTGTATTTGATACACACATACCACCAGACTTCCACACACTGCAATGGAAAAGAATACAGAGACGATATACTGAATAGGGCTTAGTGCATTTTGACGCTTGAAAATTGTCTTTTCCGGCTTGCGTGTCTTATTGACAATCCTGCGAAGGCGTTTATATTTAGAGGGCTTTACTGTTCCACTATTGCCTGCAAGTCTTTTATCACGGATGCTACACTGGGTTGCCCATATCGCAAGAAAAACCACGCCCACAGCCACAAGAATCTGTATTACAAGCAATTTTCCGTCAAATTCGTAAAACTCTGTCACTCCATAAAAATCACTCACCACTTTACATATGCCATAAGCAATTCCATATGGTATGCCAATTCCTAACACAATTTCAGGCAGCGTAGCATACAGACATTCTGTAAGAATAATTTGGCGAACCTGATTTTTGGTGGCACCGACGCAGCGGTATTTGTAATATATACTTCGCCTTTTACCAGTGTATGCAATCATAAGATAACTGATTGCCAATGCTGCCATTAGCATAAGGGCAATTGTCACATTTCTATAAATCTCTGCATTGCCCCAAAGCTGGTTCTCATACACATAACTATTATAGGTAATTGCACTTCCCTTTTTCACAAAATAATCCGAAAACCCGGCTGTGTCTATCTTATTATATTTAGGGTTTAATTGATAAAAATAAGTAGTATTGCCACTAACATTGTACTGAGCAAACTCTGCTTCTGTTACAAAACAATTTGGCAGAAAATACCCTCCACTGTTCTTCCAGATTTGTCCAAAATCTTTCATGACACCCACAAGCTTGTATTCTCTTGTTTTTAATTTTTCTTCTGCATCTACGTAATGAATACGAATTGTCTGTCCCAACTCATAGCTGTAGCCCAAATTTGACAACGACATGGTATCCATGGTAATTTCATCCTTATTCTTTGGCATTCGTCCCTCATAGAGATTGGTTCCATCAACCAGTTCAAAATTCTCATCTGCTTTCCCAATTGCCAGAAACATGTCATTTCCCTGCTCATCCACTAGCTCTGCTCCTGTAGTACAACTACTTTCCACCTGCAGATAGGGATGTTCAAGCCTCACGCCTACCGATGACACAATCCAATTCCCATAAGTATCTAAATTCTTCTGAAACAGGTAGTTGTTCATAGTACTCTGGAACAAAATGATTGCCGACAAGAACAAAACTGCCACAAAGGTGACAATGGACACATGTCGGATTTCTTTTTTTCGCCTTTTCATTCCGGTAAAAACTAATTTTAGCATAAATGGTACACCTCGCTTTGTTGCTGTATTCTTAGTATAGTATAAAATAGGAATCTTACAAGAAGGTGACCGCTTTGGGATTTCAATTTATAGATTTCCGTTTTGCATTTGAAACTTTAAGAATAACCTCATATCGTAAAGACAGAAAAAGAGCAACCGCCCACAAAGTGGGGCGTGCAGTACAGCACAATCCTGTTCTGAATAGTACGATTCTTTCTTTTATTTTATTATACCTACAAGTTATGATTTATAATGTGTTTAAATTTCCCACTATTCGGATTCTGCGCAGGTTTTTCTTTTGATAAATTAATGGTTGCATGGAAAATATTCTGGTTTGCAAGGAATTCTGCTAACTTTTTCTTTGCTGCTTCAAATGCAGCACTTTCTTCTATCCCTTCTTTTGGCTCAATGCGAAGTTCAACCTTATTTTCAGGGTACACCTCCACCTGAAACCGCCGCAACTCATGGACTTCCTTCAAAACAGCA
>JBGVIB010000016.1:0-13400 GCA_045122835.1 Lachnospiraceae bacterium | reverse complement strand
ACAATCTTGTATTGTGCTGAACTGCACAGTCCGTATGAAAACGTAGTGGCAGCAGGCCAAAATCCATCACCGTAGGTGATTCTGCATGGATTTTGGCCTGTTATTATGAATGCAATTCATAATAACATTGGTAACCTATGAAGGTACTGAATAGTTACGAATTTACATAGAATTTACATAGACTTTCCTTTAATTTGATTTTTTTCGAACAAAAAGCATGATAGATTAATAATTGTGAGAAACATTTTTTGTGCCATTAAAATGGCGAATGGAGGATTGTTATGAAAAACACAAGTAAAAAATTAGCTGCATTATTAGGTGTGGCAACAATGACAATGGGAATGTTAACAGGTTGTGGTTCAAGTGCAGAGGATAAAAAAACTGATGCAACAGAAACACCGACAGAAACAGCTGCTGCAGATGCAAACACAGATGGCAATGCAGACGCAACAGAAGCTCCGGAAGAAGATGCTCCGGCAGATTTAAACGGAACGATTACATTAGCTGGCTCAACATCTATGGAGAAAATGGCAAATGCTCTTGGTGAAGCATTCATGGAGAAATATCCGGGTGTAACAGTAACAACAGAATTTACCGGTTCTTCTGCAGGTATTGAAGCATTAACAGCAGGAACCGTTCAGATTGGTAATGCATCCAGAAACTTAAAAGACAGTGAAAAAGAAGCTGGTGCAGTAGAAAACATAGTAGCAATTGATGGTATATCTGTTGTTGTTGATAAAGATAACACAGTAGATAATCTTACAAAGGACCAGTTAATTGGTATCTATAAGGGAGAAATCAAGAACTGGAGCGAAATCGGTGGAAATGATGCAGCAATTGTAGTTATCGGTCGTGAGGCAGCTTCCGGTACAAGAGGAGCATTTGAAGAGCTTCTTGAAATCGAAGATGCATGTGCATATGCAAATGAATTAGATTCTACAGGTGCTGTTATGGCTAAGGTTGCTTCTACACCAGGTGCAATCGGATATGTGTCTCTTGATGTAGTAGACGATACCGTAAATGCAGTTTCATTAGAAAGTGTAGAACCTACAGTAGAGAATATCAAGGCAGGCTCATATTTCTTGTCAAGACCATTTGTTATGGCAACTATGGGAGAAATCTCTGCTCAGGATGATTTAGTAAAAGCATACTTTGATTACATTGCTTCTGAAGAAGGTAAAGAAATCATTTCAGAGGTTGGATTAATCACAGTAGATTAATTACGGGAAAGTTTTCGTGTCAAACAAATCACTCAAAAAATATAATTGTCATCCGGTACAGTACGCTAGTGCCGGGTGACAGTTAACTGTTAGTTCATTTAATTGTTTCAAGTGGGTTTATGTTGAGCAAAGGTTCAACTGTTTTATATGCGTATTACGCGATACAGGTAGAGTTTATGGAAAGAGGACAAACATTTTCAATTGTTGGAAGTAATAAAACAAAATCATTAGTAGAAATAATTGCACATATTGTATTTGTGGTGTGCGGTATGTTATCCATTCTGGCAGTGCTATCTATTACTATATATATGGTTATAAGTGGTACACCTGCCATATTTAAAGTAGGTTTAAAAGAAATATTATTTAGTACAACATGGGCGCCGACAGCGGCTGATCCGCAGTACGGTATTTTGTATGTAATTTTGACTTCTGTTATTGGTACAGTTCTGGCAATTTTAATTGGTGTTCCAATTGGGCTTCTCACAGCTGTATTTTTATCAGAAATGGCATCGAAAAGATTAGCGGGAATTGTAAAGCCGGCAGTTGAACTGTTGGCAGGAATACCATCCGTTGTGTATGGTCTGGTAGGTATTCTGATACTGAATCCCCTTATGTATAAATTGGAACTTTTCATATTTAAAGATTCCACGACTCATCAGTTTACCGGTGGCTCTAATCTGTTATCCGCAGTTATCGTACTTGCGATAATGATTCTGCCAACAGTAATCAACATTAGTGAGTCATCCTTAAAAGCAGTGCCACAGCAGCTTAGAGCATCTTCTTTAGCATTAGGTGCATCTCATATCCAGACAATATTTCGTGTGACCATACCGGCTGCAAAGTCTGGTATTGTTACCGCAATCGTACTTGGTGTGGGACGTGCCATAGGTGAGGCAATGGCAATCACATTGGTTGCCGGAAGTGCTGTTAATATTCCATTACCATTCAACTCCGTCCGTTTCCTGACTACAGCAATTGTATCAGAAATGGGATATTCTGCAGATACACACAGACAAGTGTTGTTCACCATCGGCCTAGTGTTGTTTGCATTTATTATGTTAATTAATGTTGTTTTGAATGGTATTTTGAAGAAGGGAGGAAAGGGAGATGAATAATGTTATGTTAGCTGATGCAGGTTCTATCCCTAACGAAAGTATTTTCATGAAAAAGAAAAGAATGAGTGATACTGTGCTGTCGGGATTCATATATTTGTCCGCAGCAGTTTCTGT
The DNA here is from genome assembly GCA_045122835.1 of Lachnospiraceae bacterium. Lineage (GTDB taxonomy): Bacteria > Bacillota > Clostridia > Lachnospirales > Lachnospiraceae > JBGVMW01. Next base: position 10,951 of record JBGVIB010000016.1, on the reverse strand, counting down.
ACTGTTATTGTTAGGAATTATTGGTTATGTGTTTACAAATGGTATTCAAAGTGTAAACTGGGAATTTTTGTCTACAGTAACAAGTGCAAGAAAGGGAACAACAGGTATCTTAGGAAATATTGTGAATACTTTATATGTTATCGTAATCACATTATTGATTGCAACACCGGTTGGAATTGGCTCTGCCATTTATCTGAACGAATATGCGAAACCAGGTAAATTAGTGCGCGTAATAGAATTCACCACAGAAACACTTTCCGGTATCCCATCTATTATTTTTGGCTTATTTGGTATGATCGTGTTTGGTGAAGTGTTAGGTTTTAAGTATTCCATTTTGACAGGTTCTTTTACCCTTACCCTGATGATTCTGCCCTTAATAACCAGAAATACACAGGAGGCATTAAAGACCGTTCCAGACAGCTACCGTAGCGGGGCATTGGGAATTGGCGCAACTAAGTGGTATATGATTCGTACGATTCTTCTGCCATCTGCTATGCCTGGTATTGTAACAGGTATTATTCTGGCAATTGGTCGTATTGTAGGTGAGTCTGCTGCACTATTGTTTACAGCTGGAAGTGGTTATCTCCTTCCAAAGAATGGCTTTGCCGGCTATGTAGATAAGTTATCCCAGCCTGGTGGTACAATGACCATTCAGCTGTATTTAAGTATGCAGAAGGGCGAATTTGATGTTGCATTTGGTATCGCAATTGTATTATTAGTGATTGTATTTATCATTAACATTTTAACGAAAGTAATCACAAAGAAGTTAGATGTAAATAACAGAAAGTAGGTAACGATTCCGTACCTTTATAGTTACGAAAGTAAATGCAATTATAAGAGCCGGTTCAGAGGCGGAAATTGAGGTTATTATGGCAAATATTAAGATCAGTACAAAGGATTTGAACTTATATTATGGTGAAAACCATGCATTAAAAGATATAAATATGGATATTAAGGAAAATGCAGTAACCGCATTTATCGGACCATCCGGTTGTGGTAAATCTACATTTTTAAAGAGTTTAAACAGAATGAATGATTTAGTACCATCTGTCCGTATTGAGGGAGAAGTAACATTAGATGGAGAAAATATTTATGATCCAAAGGTAGATACTACACTGCTTCGCAAGAAAATTGGTATGGTATTCCAGCAACCAAATCCATTTCCAATGAGTATCTATGATAACATTGCATATGGTCCAAGAATTCATGGCATTAAAAATAAATCTACCTTAGATGATATTGTGGAGAAAAGTCTTAGAGATGCAGCTATTTTTGATGAAGTAAAGGACCGTTTGAAAAAATCTGCATTAGGTTTATCAGGTGGACAGCAGCAGAGACTTTGTATAGCAAGAGCACTTGCTGTGTCACCAGAGGTACTGCTGATGGATGAGCCTACTTCCGCATTAGATCCAATTTCTACATTAAAAGTAGAAGAATTAATGGTAGAATTGAAAAAGAATTATACAGTAGTAGTAGTTACCCATAACATGCAGCAGGCAGCCCGTGTATCTGATGATACCGCATTTTTCCTTGTTGGCGAGATGGTAGAGTTTGATTCTACAGACAACATTTTTTCACGTCCACAGGACAAACGTACAGAAGATTACATAACAGGACGATTTGGTTAAAGAGGAGAGGATTATGTCAGTTAGAGCAACATTTGAGATGGAGTTGAGTAGTCTTCATGAGATGTTAAAAAGCATGGGAATCCAGGTAGAAACAGCGATTAATACTATGTTTGATTCCCTGAAGGATGGCGGTGATACACAGATTGCTGCAAGCATTGTGAAAAATGATAGGTTTATCAACGATATGCAGAGAGCAATCGAATCAAAGTGTTTATCCATTATTACAAGGCAGCAACCGTTGGCAGGTGATTTGCGAATGATTTCTGCCATATTGAAAGTGGTAACAGATATTGAGCGTATTGGAGATCATGCAGCAGATATTGCAGAGCTGGTGATTCGTATGCGCAAGCAGATGGACGACCACAACATTACTTTGCAGGATCCTGTGTTCCAGCAGTTGTTAAGCCAGTTATATGAAATGATGAATACCACCGGTGGAATGGTGCATGACGCCATAGATTCACTGATTAATCGCAATACAGAATTGGCATCTCAGATTGATGTGAGGGATGATGAGGTTGATAATCAGTTTAATGATATTAAGAACCAGGCAGTGGAATTAATTCGCAGCGATGTGGGGCATACGGATATGTATGTAGATTTCTTATTGCTGGCAAAATATTTAGAGCGAATGGCTGATCATGCTGTGAACATCAGCGAATGGGAGTTGTTTCAGGAAACAGGCTCTATACATGATGTCCGGATTTTATAAAGAGTATTGGCAATCATTTAGAACCGGGCAATATAATTTTATATTGTGCTACATTGTACAGTCCGCATGAAAATGCAGTAGCATGTAAAAATTGGTTTGTTCACTTTTTTAAGTGTTAAACATAAACTCAACAATTGAATGACAGTGGGGGGAAAGTCGTTGCAGCACTAAATAGAATGCAAGGGCTTTTTCTCATATATCAATGGTACAGTACGCTAATAACGGAAAATGGTATTTTGTCTATTTTTATGGAAATGATAAGGAACGATGTGCTAATATAGTACAGGATACGAAAAAGTTGGACAAAAAATGTGTGTTCAACAAGAATACAAGGGTGCGAATCACTGCGCACAGATAGGAATGAATGAGTATGCAGAGTATATATGTAATTGAAGATGATGAAAACATAAGAAACTTAGTAAAGATTGCATTAGAGGGATATGGTTATCAGGTTATTGCATTTGAATCAGCAGAACCGGCAGTGGAAAATATAGAAAATGATGTGCCTGTGCTGGCTGTATTTGATCTTATGCTGCCTGGCATGAGTGGACTGGATGCTATTAAGCTTATTAGGCAGAAGGAAAAAGTGGGTAAGTTGCCTATTATTATTCTTACAGCTAAAGATAAAGAATATGATAAGGTAACTGGCTTAGATAGTGGCGCAGATGATTATATGACAAAGCCATTTGGAGTGTTAGAATTGGCTGCCAGAGTGCGCTCACTCCTTCGTCGAGTGGAGAAGAAACCGGAAAAACAATCAAACAATACCCTGTCCTATGGTGAACTTCAAATTAATCATGATGCAAGGGAAGTTTATATGAAAGGACAGATATTAAATCTTACATATAAAGAATATGAACTGTTAAATTATCTGGTGGAAAATCAAAACAGAGTAGTAGAAAGAGAAGAACTGCTCAATGAATTGTGGGATTATTCCGTAGAGGTAGAAACCCGCACACTTGACATTCATATTAAGACATTACGAAAGAAATTAGGAGAGGAAGGCAGTAGCTATATCAAGACGGTGAGAAGTGTTGGTTATCGTTTTGTAGCTGGTTAATCAAGTCATTTAAATGACAAAATGGAGATTACTATGAAAAAAGCAATATTAATAAGATTTCTTTTGATTATTATATTGGCATTAGTCATTTGCTGCAGTGTAACAGGTTATTTTATCAGTAAATCTATGTTAGATACTACAGTGCAGGATATGTATCAGACTATTCATGTATTAGAGCATATTATTGAATATGATAATAATTTGCAGGAGAATCTGTTAACAATCACAGAAGATGTTTTTACAGATGAGATGCGTGTGACCATTGTAACTACGGAAGGTATTGTTGTGGCAGATTCTTCTATAGAAGATATTGCAAGTCTGGAAAATCATATAGAACGAGAGGAGATACGAAGTGCCATAGATTCCGGTTTTGGATATGCAACTCGTTATTCGCAAACACTTCACTCGAATATGCTGTATGTAACCAGACTCACTGTGGATGGAAATTATGTCATTCGTTTATCGGAGCCATATCATGGTCTGACAGATTTTGCCAAAAAGTTGTTGCCGATTATCATAGTCGGAATTATTTCGGCATTGGTTGTCACCATTATTGTAGGTTGGCGTTTGTCAGATGAGATTACAAAGCCCATTATTGCTATCAGTCGGGAGATGGAAAAGGTTCAAAAGATTGATGAGCCATTTCAATTTTCGGAAAGCAGATATGAGGAGTTGAACCAGATTAGCACATCTGCCAGAAAAATGTCTGAGTCTATACGGGAACATGTAGCAAGTTTAGAAATGGAAAAAAAGATAAGGCAGGAGTTCTTTTCTAACGCTTCTCACGAGTTAAAGACACCTATTACTTCCATAAAGGGGTATACAGAGTTGCTCAGTCAGGGCTTTGGTATTGATGATTCTATGCAGAAGGATTTTTATCAGAGAATTATGAAGGAAACAGATAACATGACAAATCTGATTAATGATATTTTGATGATTTCCCGACTAGAGGCAAATGAAAATGTAGAGGTATTGTCTGAGGTTCGAATGTGTCCATTAGTGGATGAAATTTTAGAATCTATGGGACCAATTGCGAAGGATTATCAGGTTACACTCCATTCTGAATGCAAACCTATATGTATAAAAAGTAGTCCAAAGCAGATGCGGGAGCTGATACTCAATCTTGTGAACAATGGAGTGAAATATAATAAGCCTGGAGGAGATGTCTGGGTAAATATTGATTGTCAGACAAGTGATATCATGGTTATTCGTATCAGAGACAATGGAGTTGGAATCAGCGAAGAAGATCAGAAGCGTATTTTTGAACGTTTTTACCGTGTAGATAAAGGACGAAGCAAAAAATCCGGTGGTACAGGTCTTGGTCTTTCTATTGTGAAGCATGTGGTAGAATACAATAAAGGAGAAATCCAGCTTGAAAGTACTTTAGGTGAGGGTAGCTGCTTTACCATCAAAATTCCGGTTGAAATTATATATAGCTAATATGGATGGTGTGAAAAAATCGTTCCAGTTATTTGAGAATGTAATTTTTAATCACACATCAAAGTAAGTAAAATAAAAGGAACTGCAAGTCAATGACCGCAGTTCCTTTTGAAATGTATTATCGTTTCTTTGTTTTAGTACCATCAAGTGCACCAGCCATAACCTCAATAGATTTTGTAATCTCAATAGCACTTTTTTTAATATCGCTGTAAATTACTTCCGATTTCTTTGAAAGTTCTCCCATCTGCTTTGCAACAACAGCAAAACCAACACCAGCTTCACCGGAGCGGGCAGCTTCAATAGAAGCATTTAAAGCTAACATATTCTGCTTAGAGGCAATAGATTCCAATTCATTAGCTTTCTTACCAATGGTCTGTACAGTAGCTGTTGCACCTTTGATTTCGTCGTTAATAATGTTTAAATTTTCAGAACCAGTATTTTGCATATACTGCATATTGATATAGCCATTAACCATTATTCCTGCTAAAGAAACAATTTTCTTAATAGCAATTTCATCTATATCCTGCTTTTCAGAGGCGATTGCTTCACACGAAACAGTACCTATATCCTCGCCATTTACTATAATTGGCTCGGAGCATTCTGTAAGTTTTGTAGCATTAAAGCCTATACCAGCTTTCGTTCTGGTAATAGAATTACCATCACTATCCTTAATGCTAATGGCAATCCCCGTTGCTTCTGAAAATGTATTCTGCAGATCTTCTAAGTTTTTTTGTTCTACGAAATCTAATAATTTCATAAATAATCAACCTTCCCTTCATCAAATAAAATTTATAATTTTGAGTAAACCCCTTAAGTGCATAACCGGTAACTCTGGCTATGCATTTCTATTTCCTATTCTACATGAAAATACAGTAAATTACAACATAAATTTTAAAGAAAGATGATTCTATATAAAGTGCATAAATCGTAATAACAGAGACTGGTTTTTAAGATAAAATGTTAAATAAGCTACATATTTGAGTTAAAAATTACCGCTTGAAATCTAAACATAGGTATACTATACTATAATAGAGTTTTAGCATGAAAAGTCATTTGTAATAGAAACAGGAGGAATAAAAATGGCAGTAGTAACGAAAGAAATGACAATAGGTGAGTTATTAAAGGTAAATACAGAAGTAGTAGTTCCAATTCTTATGGATATGGGAATGCACTGCATCGGATGCCCATCTTCCATTGGAGAAAGCATTGAGCAGGCAGCAATGGTTCATGGTATGGATCCAGATGCTTTAGTAGCAAAGATAAATGCAGCATTAGCTTAGGTATGGAATAAAAACAACCAGTGTATACTTTTTATACACTGGTTGTTTTTGATTGTGTATTTATGACATAGCAGCTAACTTATGAATTGCCTTTGATGGAATGAGAACCTTTAAATGTTCTTCAATATAAGAGGCTGTAGCATCTGAGTAGCGAATTGGAGTACCATATTCCGATAGACGGTTACATATGATATTAAATTCCTCAGGTGTGTGCTTTGACTGCTTTAATAAAAGAATAAAAGTTCCTTCCTTTTCATCTTTATACAACTTGTTTTCTCCGTGATAGATAGCCTGAATACTGTCAGATGCCTTAATGGCAAGATCCAGGGTATCAAAATCATAGATTGCTGTCAGTGTAATTGGCTTCAAAGGTTTCTTTCTACTGCCAGCTGTTCTCTTAGCAGAAATAGATTCTGATATTGGATCGGTTCGTTCCTGGCGCAATCGGTTGAACAGATCAATTACATCATTCGCACTATTTGAGGCGGGGGTAGAATAATCGGATTCCACTTCGTCAGAGGGAGCAAATTTAGAAAATCTGGTATCTAATTCTTCTGGGTCCTCAACTTTGGTAATGATTAATATGATACATTCTGAGGATATTGGGATGGCTTCAATCATTAAAGGAATATCCTCCGCATCAAAGCCACATTCAAAGGAAGCCTGCTGCATCATATCACGAAACAAGGCTTTGGCTTTCTCTGTACCATAGGCAAGTTCGCTGAGCTTAATCTGGCGATCCGCTAAATCTTTTTTTGTTAATGTACAACGAATCTGATTATCATTTATACGTTCAATCTTCATAGTATCACTTCCAATCTGAAAACCATTATTTGTAATAGTATGATAAATAAACATACTATTACACCTTTAGTATATCAAAAATATGAAAAATGTCTACTAAAAATGCTATGAAAAAATGTTAATAATTAGTTTATAAAAAAGACATGGTGCATAAATGGACAGCTAATAACTTGGTTACAATATATGATAAAAAAGGGGTGACGAAAAAAATAATTGTAAAAGTTCCGGTTTTATTGTTTTGCTATTGTCATCCATTAGAATCTATGCTTAAATAATGCTGAGAATGTTGTTGTAACAGGAAAGGAGGCGAAGAAATGGAAGGGTAATGAATTATTTGGAAAATATCGGATTATAGAGGAAGCTGGTACCGGACTAAGCGGTGTGGTGTATAAGGCAGAACATATCCGATTAAAAGAGTTAAGGGCTATAAAATGTATTGATAAAAAACGCCCATTCTTTGAACAGCTTTCAAAAGAAGCTGCCATTCTAAAAAATCTGAAGCATACTGCAATTCCTGCGATTTTTGATATAGAGGAAGACGAATCGTTTTTATATCTCATTGAAGAATATGTAACAGGAGAATCGTTGCAGAATATCGTGAACAATCAGGAAGAACTCCCGGTTAGGAATGTAATTGAATACGGCATACAGTTGTGTAGTGTTATGCATTATCTGCATACGTGTCTGGAAGAACCGTTACTTTATCTTGATTTAAAACCAGGAAATATTCTGGTATCACAGGGCACAATAAAGTTGATTGATTTTGGAACCTGCAGACAGCAGGGTAAACAGGATACGGTGCAATTGTCTATGGGGACTCCCGGATATGCGGCACCGGAACAATATGTAGGCGTATCAGACAGTGAAAAGACAGATGTATATGGGGTGGGAGCAGTTCTCTATTACATGCTTACAGGGCAAAGAGTTGACAGTGATTATTGGCGCATACTGCATCAGCAAAAAATACCAACAGGTCTTAAAAAGCTGGTGTCAGATTGCTTAGAAGCCGATATCAGGAAACGTCCGGAAAGAGTACAAGAGGTGGAGAAGCGGCTTATGCAGCTTTCCACAAATCATAAAATAGGAAAAATAGCAACAATCTCAAAAGACCATCAGAGAGTATCTGGTGGTTGCAAAACAGGAATACTTGGCACTGGGAGAGGTGCAGGTGTTACTTATTATGTATTACAACAAGGAATGATACAAAACCGAAAAGGACAGAAGGTAGCATTAGCAGAACTGAATGATCATAATGATTTTGGTAAATTAAAATTAAACGATAATAGAAATAGGAATAACAACAACCAAAAATTATTTTTTCAAAGTAATCATGAAAGAATATTCAGTACGGGGGAAGGTACTTGCACTTTCAGTCTGAACGGAATTGATTATTATCCCGGATGTAATGCATCTACGCTGCTTATGCTGCAAAATATGAATTATGACAATATTATTGTGGACTTTGGATGCTGCTTTGAGGAATGTAGAGAGGAGTTTCTGCGTTGCCAGGAGAAGTGTGTTATACTAAATGCAGATATTTGGCATATGGACGAAACAATACAGTTGTTAGAACAAATTCGAAAAGAGCATGGTAGCAGAAAATGGAAGTATCTGTCTGTTTTTTATGAGGACAGAAACTTAGGACAGCTAGAAGCTGCTTATGGCATTACCATAGAAACATTGTTATTTGGGAAAGAAACAGTAAAGCGTAAAAAGTGGTTACATAAGCGGAGAAAGTTTCATAATTACTGACATATCACAAAGTACATAAAAGTGAAAGGATTACTGCACCCGGATACAACATAGGGAGAATAAGATTTCTTTGGGAAAGCTATTTGAAAGATGTTGTATGGACACTTATCAGACAAAAAGTGTATCAGGAAGAAACAGCAGGGTGCAGTTGCCTTATTTGAAATATTTGTAATTACTTAGGATATGCAATATGCACTCTATGAGAAAGCTTCTTTGTGAAATTCATATATGTAATTTTGCATGTTTTGAACAGTTGCAAAATATTTATGAATATAGATGACGGTGAAAAGGAAATCTGTTATACTATATGTGTTTCACGTTTTAAAAGAGAAGATTTTTTTACAGAGGAGGGTGCAGCTATAGTGAAGAAGATTTTACCGGCGATAATTGCCATAGTATGTATTATTTTATTAGGAATTCTATTTGTATTGACTGACCGTTACCGTCCTACAAATGAAAAGACGGATTTATATAAACAATTAAATGTAACAGGAGAAGAACAGGTAGCAGTAATTATAGGAGACCAGTTGAGTGAAGAACCTGCTGTGTTAAGGGATGGAGAGGTGTATATCCCATTAGATGACTGCAAAGAACTGATTAATGATAGATTTTACAAAGGAAAGAAGGAAGATTATATTCTCTATTCAGAACCAGAACATACCTTGTGTATACCAAAAGACAGCAATACATATGGTGTATATGGTCAGGAAATGACAGAGAACATTGACTATACGATCTGGTATGAGGAGAATGATACCGTATATCTTGCATTAAAATTTATAGAAAAATTTACTGCATTACAACATACATTCTGGGAAAAACCAAACAGAGTTGTTATTACATACCAGGATGCCACGTTTAACTATTGTACAGTTACAAAAAAAACAACAGCAGTGCGTGTTCGGGGAGGCATTAAAAGCCCAATTCTTGCAGAAGTAAAAAAGGGACAGAAATTATATGTATTTGAGCAGATGGATGAGTGGTCCTGTGTTATGACAGAAGATGGTTTGAAAGGCTATATTCAAAATAAATATATAGAAGTTACTGGAGAAGAAACCATACATTTTGATTACGAGGAGCCTGTATATGCATCCCAGATCAGAGATTATAAGATTAATATGGCTTGGCATCAGGTTACGTCACCTGATGGAAATGCAAGCCTGGGAGACATGATAGCAAACGCGAAAGGTTTAAATGTCATTTCTCCAACCTGGTTTGATGTGATTGATGATGAAGGAACCATTCAGAGTATTGGAAGTTCTGATTATGTAAATACAGCCCATAATGCAGGTCTGGAAGTATGGGGTTTAGTAGGCAATCTGAATTATGATGTGAAGATAGAAAAGATATTAGCAAGTACAGAAATCCGTGTATCTATGGTAAACCAGTTAATGTCCTATGCGGAGCAATATAGTCTGGATGGCATTAATCTTGATTTTGAAACTCTTCCAGTGGAATGTAAAGAGGGGTATATACAGTTTGTAAGGGAACTTTCTATTGCATGCAGACAGAGAGGCTTGGTATTATCTGTTGACAATTATGTTCCGACAGATTACACAGCTTTTTATAACCGAAAGGAGCAGGGTATTTTTGCTGATTATATTATTATTATGGGATATGATGAGCATTATGCAGGCTCAGAGCAGGCTGGTTCTGTTGCATCTATTGGATTTGAACGTACTGGAATTGAGAAAACGTTAGAGGAAGTTCCTGCTAATAAGGTGATCAGCGGTATTCCGTTTTATACCAGATTATGGGCAGAAACACCGAAGACAGAAGAACAGTTAGCAGAGGAAAATGATAATGAAGAATACATTCCATATACATTAAGCAGTGATGCAATTGGGATGAAAAAAGCAGAATCATTATTAACTGCAGAGGATGGTAGCCAGATAGAACCGGTTTGGAATGAGGAAACTGCCCAGTATTATGCAGAATTTACCAGAGAGGGTGTTACATACAAAATCTGGTTAGAGGATGTACGTTCCTTAGAGGAAAAGATGAAGTTGGTTAAGGAATATAATCTGGCAGGTGTTTCTGCATGGAAATTAGGTCTTGAGAAAAGTGAAGTGTGGGATGTGATTTGGGAAGGACTGGAGTAGAAAAAGATATATAATAAATTCTGGGTTGTGAGTCTAGTCATAGTCTCTACCCGGACGCCGGTGGCAGGTGCAGAAGGTTCCACGCAGACCGAGCCAACGTTCCGGTGAACTAATCTCCTAAAGGCTAATAAATTAGCCTCGTCCGACTAAGACATTCGGGGTGTGGCCCTCAT
>JBGVIB010000015.1:0-15362 GCA_045122835.1 Lachnospiraceae bacterium | reverse complement strand
TTCAGAATCAAGCTTGGCTTGTTTCATAAACGTCTTTACTGTAATAAAGAGTGCTTGCACTCTTTTATACTTCATAATGAAATAAAGGTTTACATTCCTTAAATAATCTTCAAAAGAATTTTCAAGGTCTGGTTCACTGTTTAGTTTTCAAGTTTCTTTGCTGCCAACCAGCAACTTTTACATCTTATCACAAGATTTTCGCTTTGTCAACAACTTTTTTCATTTTTTTATTTTCTCTTTTGTAATCTCACTGCCGTTCCCGACAGCTATGTTAGAATATCATACCTTTTCTTGACTGTCAACTGATTTTTTAAAAAAATTTGATTTTTTTTGACAATTACTACAATTTACATCTCTACCATACAAAATCGCCAGAGCGTGTTTAAATGTATTATGCAGATTATCCGATTTATTGATAATGAATCTTTTTCCCATTTTCTTTTAATTGCACTTAAGATCTTATGTGTTAAATTTATGGGATGGAATTTATTAGACCAAGCAAAAGATATTCCTTTTCTGAACGCAGGATTTTGAATCTTAAATTAAAGGAAGTTGCTAATATTTTATATGTGATTACAAAGCCTATAGAGTGGATATTTTTAATTATCATTTATTTACATAACACAAAACTAGAAAATCTGATTGTTGTGCACTATTTGCCATATTTGCATAAAAAGGATTGCGTTTGTTCAATACGCAATCCTTTTTGTATTAAATAATTACCATTGTAAAATGATGTATGATATGATTTTCTATTTTAATCCCATGGACAGATATAAATATTTTTTACCCATCCCCAAGTTCCTGTTTTTATGCGTTGCACACGATACCAACCAACACCATTAGCATTTGAAGTTGCATAATCTATGTAAACACTTTCTCCATTATACATAAGTTCTAATATTGTGGCAGTTGTTGTTGGACTATTTCTCAATCTTACACCATCACCTATTACATCTGCATTACCACTTCTCATATTTGTACTTACTGTTTCTGGTATATTTATATACGCTAACACCAATCCATCTCCATCAGTATCATAACAACTTAAATCTGTCACACCCATTAAATTGCTATTTTCAGATGCCTCTGAACTATTATTGCATAACATAAACATACATACACATAAACATAAACACAACACTATCCTCATTATCTGTTTCTTTGTAGCCATACAATTTTTCCTCCATTGATAAATTCACTTCACATTTTTCATATCATTCATCTCCCATGCAATCGTTCAATACATGTACCATATAAGAATTTATGTGATAATACTTTATCTCATTCTTGTATCGAACATATACTGAAAACAAGCAACAAAAGCATGTTTGCATTGAAAAAATGCAAACATGCTACTATTCTTATTCCACCTTTACCCTAACTAGAGACGCGTCTATAAATTCTTTTTCATAAGATTCCACATCATTAACATGCAAAATAAAATAAACCTTTTTCAAAGAGCAACTGTAATTAACCACATAACCATCACCACCAGGCAGCTCCAATACATATTTTACCCATCCACGTTTCAAGCTATTATCCGGATTTACACCATAATAGAAATATGCGTTTTGTATTTCCGAATTTGGAGACAACTTTTCAAAAACATCTGCCTTAATATTTGTGTAGATGTTCTTATAACTTTCTTCATCAACTGTTATTCCTGTTCCATAAACATTATCCCCATTATACTGAACCTGCTGCAGTTCACCAGTTTCTGCATCCAACAGTAAATCATAGCTCTCCCGGCTGTTGTTTTTTAAAATTATGTGCATATGACAACCATATTCTGTTACATTTCCTGTGTCATAAGTATATGTCCATTCACTGACATTTGTATCAAATAGATTTTCTATATACTTTCGAGCAACAGATACCATTTCCTGCTCTGTGAGATATTTTTCTTCACTCACAATCAGTTCTCCTTTCTCCGCTTCTGCTGATATTGTAACACTATAGTCACGCTTATAATAAAAATCTATTAATTGCAGTAATTCCTCATCTGTCAGTTCCCGTTCAGGCAAATAAAATTTACTTTCATTTGGAACAAAGCATAGCCTGTCATCTATCACATCTGCTTTGCTTTCCACCTGTAAAAGTTTTTCTTCTGGAATTTTCCCTTCACTAACATATAGCGTATCTAATTGATTTCTTCGCTTCTGCTCTGCATCTGTAAGTTCTCTGGAAAAACTATCTGCATCTGCTGTTGATTCCGCCGCATCTTCTGTATAGGCCTTCACTTCCTGCTCACTCATCTCCTCCATACGTGATATTCTGTAATTTTTTGTAGCATATACACCTGTTGTCCCTAAACAGAATATCCCAATCACAATAATTGCCACTTTTCCTACATTCCAAAAACTGCTCCTTCTTCCTTGCTCTGGTAATTCCCGCAAAATAGTTTGCAGGTTGACATGGTAATCTTTTGGTATTTCTGGTTTAGAATTTTCTATTTTATTTTTTATCAATTCTCTATTATCCTCTAATACTTCTCTCATGCTAACCTCCACTCTGTCTTAACAGCAAAACTTACACTACTTACGCTCTGTCTCCATGAATTTTTTCAATTTTTCCCTTGCCCTTGTTAATCTGGATCTCACTGTTCCTTCTGGTATATCCAGGATTTTAGCAATCTCTTTTGTAGAAAAACCTTCATAGTAATAGAGAACGATTACCGTCCGAAATTCATACTCAAGCTCCACAATCACATCCCACAAGCCATATTCCGGTTCTGATTCTACCTGATTGATTGTTTCTGTTTCCTCTGTTAAAACTATCTTTTTTCTTCTTTTTAACAAAGTTTTAGAAACATTAACAAGAATCTGCATAAGCCATGGTTTGAATTTTTCTATCTTTCTAAGTCTGAACCTTGCCTCATAAGCCCGAACCACAGCTTCACCCACTGCATCCTGAGCATCTGTTTCGTTTCGTAGTATTGACAATGCCAGATAATACATTTCATCCCTATACTTCTCTATCAGTTCTGCAAATTCCTGCTTTTCTAACTTAGCCAACGTGTTTTCTCCTTACTATTTTTTATGTTTGTATAAAAATATAGTATTTTTTACATCAAATCTGATATATGCTCCACTATATCTTCTCTTGTAAGCGCGCTACATATATAAGACTCCGTTTCCCATCTTTTCGCTCCCCTAAATATAATTTTTTTTAAATTTTTCAGTTCATAACAAACGAAGTAAACTTCGATAGGTTTTTGTGTGGGAAACATATAAGAAAAACAGGTTTTTGATTCCTCTCTTCTTCATGAAATCAAAAACCTGTTCTTTTATCAACCTTACTATTGTCATCTTTTCTAAAGTGAGCAGATTAAAAAATAACTTTTCAAACATTCTCTACTCTCTTATGATAATCTACATTTAAAGTCCTCATAAGTAAATTCCTTCACAACCTCCACTTTACCCTCTCGTTCCACACAGATAGCTGGCAGCGGCATTCCGTTGAAGGTATTGTTTTTCACCATACTGTAAATCGCCATGTCAGTAAATACAAGACGGTCTCCCGGCTGCAGTGGCTTGCCAAAGGAATAATCACCAATCACATCACCAGCCAGACAGGTTGGTCCGCCTAAACGGTAGGTATATGGCTTCTCCCCTGCTTTTCCGGAATCGATAATATATGGACGATATGGCATTTCCAAAACATCCGGCATATGACAGGCGGCGGAAGTGTCCACAATTGCTATATTCATGCCGTTGCAGATGATATCCAACACCTCTGTCACCAGAACACCTGCATTTAAAGCAACCGCCTCTCCCGGCTCTAAATACACTTCCACATCATAGGTATTTTTCATATGCAAAATACATTCTTCTAAAGTGGCAATGTCATAGTCTTCTCTTGTAACATGATGACCACCACCTAAATTTACCCATTTCATGTTCTTTAAGTAAGAAGCAAATTTCTTATCAATCACCTCAATGGTACGCTTCAACACATCGGAATTCTGCTCGCACATAGTATGGAAATGCAAACCATCTATTCCTGTCAAATCAGCCTTTTCTAAATCCTGCAGGCGAATTCCTAATCTGGAACCGGTAATACATGGATTATAAATATCTGTCTCAATTTCCGAATATTCCGGATTAATGCGAAGTCCACAACTAATCTGTCTAGGTGCATTTTTCACTTTATCCTTATATTTCTCCCATTGATTAATGGAATTGAAAATGATATGGTCACTGACTTTCACCAGCTCATCCATATCTGCTTCCTTGTAAGCCGGACAATATACATGCACCTCACGGTTGCCCATTTCCTCATGCCCTAATTTCGCTTCATACAAGCCACTAGCTGTGGTGCCAGCCAGATACTTACTAATCAGCGGATATTCAGCAAACATGGAAAACGCTTTCTGCGCCAGCAGAATCTTCGCCCCTGTGCGCTCCATCACACCAGAAAGTGTTGTAAGATTTTTAATCAACGCATCTTCTTGCACAATATAGCAAGGCGTTGGAACATTTGTGTAATTCATATTTTTCTCCTCACTTGTTTAACTTTGAACCTTCCATACGATAGTGAATTGTCAGAAGGGGTTTGCAGGGGCAGCTTAAGCCACATGGCTGAAGGAACGCTTGTTGGTATGGCATATTCCTAAGCAGACAATCACGAGCCGCTTTTAGTGGAGGTGAAATCCACTCCCTAGGGAGACTTAGGCTCGAAGGCTTTCCTGAGAGTCTTAGTCGTACGAGGCTAATTTATTAGCCTTTAGGAGATTAGTTCACCGGAACGTTGGCATCGGTCTGCGTGGAATATGCCATACCAACAAGCGTTTCTCAAGCCATGTGGCTTAGGCTGCCCCTGCAAACCCCTTCTGGCAATTCACGGACTGTTAATCCCCAGCCCCTAATCAACAAAAGCGCCAAAACCAGCAGTTCTGACGCTTTCTATATTTTTAATCAACCAATACCGGATTGAAATCCTCTACCCATGGAAGTCCCCACTTGTTCAGTGCATCCATAAATGGATCCGGATCAAACTCCTCAACATTGTATACACCAGGCTTTTTCCACTTGCCCTGTAAGAGCATCATGGCACCAATCATAGCTGGCACACCAGTTGTATAGGAAATAGCCTGAGAGCCAACTTCCTTATAACACTCCTGATGGTCACATACATTGTACAAATAATATGTTTTTTCCTTGCCATCCTTAATTCCCTTAAAGATGCAGCCAATATTTGTCTTACCAACAGTTCTTGGTCCTAAAGATGCAGGGTCTGGCAATACTGCTTTTAAGAACTGCAATGGAACAATCTGCTTTCCTTCAAATTCAATTGGCTCGATAGAAGTCATTCCCACATTTTCTAAGCATTTTAAATGAGTCAGATAACTTTGTCCAAATGTCATAAAGAAACGTATTCTCTTAATGCCCTTGATGTTTAAGCCTAAAGACTCTAATTCTTCATGGTGAAGTAAGTACATATCCTTTTCGCCTACTTCTGCAAAATTGTAGACACGCTTGATTTCCATTGGCTCTGTCTCAATCCATTTACCGTTTTCCCAGTAGCTTCCCTTGGCAGAAACTTCACGGATGTTAATCTCCGGATTAAAGTTAGTTGCAAATGGATAACCATGGTCACCACCATTACAATCCAAAATATCAATCTCATGAATCTCATCAAATTCATGCTTCATTGCATAAGCAGAAAATACGCCGGTTACACCCGGATCAAAACCACAGCCTAAAATTGCAGTAATACCCGCTTCTTCAAAACGCTCTCTGTATGCCCACTGCCAGCTGTATTCAAACTTAGCAGTATCTTCCGGCTCATAGTTTGCTGTATCTAAATAATGTGTCTTTGTAGCAAGACAAGCATCCATGATTGTTAAATCCTGATATGGTAATGCTAAATTCATAACAATGTCCGGCTTATAATCGTTAATTAATGCAATCAACTCGTCTACATTGTCAGCAGTTACCTGTGCTGTTGTGATTTTTGTCTTTCCGCCGTCTAATTTTGCCTTTAAGGCATCACATTTAGATTTTGTTCTGCTTGCAATGCAGATTTCCTCAAAAACATCTGCATTCTGGCAGCATTTATGAATTGCAACACTGGCTACACCACCGCAGCCGATAATTAAAGCTCTACCCATTTTTTTCCTCTCATTCTGTCACTGTTGTGACTATTTTTTATGATTATTATCCTATAAGTCTAACAACTTCTTCACATAAGTTGGCAAATAAAATGAACCCTTATGTAAATCTGTATTATAATATCTTGTTTCAATACCTAACTTGTTCCACATTTCCTCATCTAAATCCGCTACCGGATCATACTTTTTGGAAGCAAAACCAAAAAGCCAGTGGCCAGATGGATAAGATGGTATGTGACACTGATACACCGTACTAAACGGAAAAGATGAAACAATATGCTTATGTGCTCTTTCCACGCTCTTAGCATGTTCTGCATAATACGGACTTTCATGCTGGTTAATCAAAATACCATCTTCTTTTAATGCTTTGAAACAATTTCCATAAAATTCTTTTGTAAAGAGCCCCTCTGCCGGACCATATGGATCAGCGCAGTCTACAATAATCAAATCATATTCATCATGAACTGCACGCACAAAGCGAAGCCCTTCATCAAAACAAATATGAACACGTGGATCATCTAACTTGCAGGCAGTTTCCTGAAAATATTCCTTACATATCTGCAAGTATTCCTCGTCCACTTCCACCAAATCTATATGTTCAATAAAGTCATATTTACACAGCTCACGAACGGAGCCTCCATCACCGCCCCCAATGACCAACACCTTTTTTACATTAGGATGAACTGCCATTGGAACATGTACTATCATCTCATGATAAATAAATTCATCACGCTGGGTAATCATCAGCTCCCCATCTAAAACAAGTATTTTTCCATAGGCTTTCGTAAGAAGCAGGTCTATCTGCTGATAATAGCTTTTACGCTGGACAATCTGCTCCTCCACCTTTACGGAAAAACGCACATCCTTTGTGTGCTGGTCTGTATACCATAATTCCATTTATACATCCTCCACAACATTGATATATTCTACTGACATATCTTCTGTACCAGTCATAAAGCAGCCTTTTTCCTTGGCATACATGGTGTAATCAATGATTTCCTGTGTAATCAACTCTCCCGGTGCCAGAATCGGAATTCCCGGCGGATAGCACATAACAAACTCTCCGCATATTTTTCCACAGCTTTCTTCAATCTTCATTGATACTTTCTTTGCATAAAAGGCCTCCTGAGGCGTTAATTCCACCTTAGGATTAATGTATTCATGGTCAAATAAACCACTGGTATCTTTTGCATAAAGCCGCTTGATTTCAGATAATGATGCAATCAGACGCTCAATCTCAATATTTCTGTCTCCACTAGAAATAATGGCTAAAATATTGCCGATATCTCCAAATTCAATCTGGATTCCATATTCATCCCGAAGTAAATCATAGACTTCTATTCCAGCCAGTCCAATATTTCTTGTATTGATCGACAATTTTGTAAGGTCAAAGGCATATACACTGTCACCATTCACCAGTTCTTCACCAAATGCATGATAACCGCCTAACTTATTGATTTCCTCTCTTGCATAGCTTGCATAGGAAAGTGTCTTTTTAAACATTTCTTTTCCATTTAAGCTAAGATTTTTTCTGGCAATATCAAGACTTGCCATTAATAAATAGGATGCACTGGTTGTCTGGGTTAAATTAATAACCTGACGGATATAATCAGGATTCATGTCCTTACCGGCTACCAGCAAAGAGCTCTGTGTTAAAGACCCCCCTGTCTTATGAATACTGATTGCTGCCATATCTGCACCGGCTGCCATTCCTGATATTGGCATATTTTCCCCAAAATAAAAATGGGTTCCATGGGCTTCATCTACCAGAACATACATACCGGCTTCATGTGCCAGACGTACAATTTCCTTCAAATTTGAACAAATCCCATAATATGTTGGATTATTGACAAGAATCGCCTTTGCATCAGGATTTTCCTGAATAGCGCGCTTCACATCCTCCATTGCCATACCTAATGGGATACCATATTCTTTATTAATTCCCGGATTCACATATACCGGAACTGCACCATTCACTACCAATGTATTGATAGCACTTCTATGCACATTACGTGCCATAATAATCTTTTCTCCAGCCTTGCAAACAGACATAATCATTGCCTGCACCGCTGCTGTTGTACCATTTACAATAAAAAAAGCAGATTCTGCACCGAATGCTTCTGCGGCTAACTGCTGTGCATCTTTTATAACCGATACCGGGTGGCATAAATTATCAAGGGGCTTCATGGAATTCATGTCTGCTTTTACGCATTCATCTCCCAAAAAACGCTTTAATTCTTTATTTCCTCTGCCGCCCTTATGGCCGGGCACATCAAAATGGACCAGACGGATATTTTTCTGTTCCATCAACGCATCATAAATAGGTGTACACGCTTGAGATAACTCGCTCACAACAACCTCCAATCTGCAATTTCCGACTGCGACCGGAAATGCTTTTTCAAAATGGGATTTGTGTTACAGTCTGAATCTGTTTTTACACAATTAAGCTGATTATATATCGAAAAATATCTACTTGCAAGAAAAATTTTCGTAATATAATCAGTTTTTTCGCTTGATCCTGTCTGAAAATTGCATTCCACAGGATATTTAAGCATCTTTCACAATTTTTACATAAAAATTTCTACTTCTTGGGCCATCGAACTCTGCAAAGTACACATCCTGCCAGGTTCCTAAAATCAATTTTCCATCCTGTAAAATTAATGTCTGGGAAGCACCATAGGTTGTACATTTCATATGTGCATGGGAGTTGCCCTCTGCATGACGATACTGGCTGTCATCTGTTGGAAATACTTTTTCAAATCCATACAGCATGTCTCTTACCACGTCCGGATCTGCATTTTCATTGATTGTAATGCCTGCCGTGGTATGTGGACAATACACGACTACAATTCCGTCCTTAATTCCGGACTGGCGAATATCATCTTTAATATAGTTTGTAATTTTAACCATTGTCTGCGGTTTGCTAATCTGTAATGCATGTTTAAACAAGTTCATTGTATACTACTCCTCTACTCTTCTTCAGTTGTTCCATTTCGTGATATATATTTCATCACATCTATTTTGAAGGTTTCCCATTTGTCTTCGTTTTCCACAAAATATTTAGGGCATGCCTTCCCCGTTACATCATAGTGACGGATAATATCTGTGGGCTGCAAATCAAATTTTCCACACAACCAGGCACATAATTCCACAAGAGAATCGTAAGTTTCCTCATTAAAGCGTCCAGATTCATCCGGATGACAACATTCAATAGCTATGGTATCTATATTCCTGTTGTTGGATGCATAGGCACGCTCTGAGGTGGGAATGCATTGAATGATTTCTCCTTCCAATCCTATGACAAAATGACTGCTGACGCTTGCTGCATGTGTTTCTGCCAGGCTTTCAAAATAGTCTCTGTTCTGCTGTGCTGTAGTACCCGGATTGGCTGTATAGTGCACCACAATATTCATTATGGTTTCTGTGGCTAACTGCGGTCTGGAATATTCGTTAGGTGTCAATAGCTGTACATCAAACTCTGGTTTTTCTGTCACTTTTATGTTTTTTACCACAAAGTTTTGCGCCAGCAACGTGCCTTCGCTTTCTGCCACCTCTGCCCCTATCACATCAGGTTTCAAGAAATGACGAATCACCGAAGTGGCTCCAACAAAAAAGCTTCCAACAATTAAAACCATCCCTCCAACCAGTATGGCACCGGACAAAAGACGTTCCTTCTGTTCTCTCTTTTTTCTCATCTCCAAACGCTCTTTTCTTAACTCTGCTACATCCTGTTCCTTCAAAATCTTTTGTGTATCCTGTCCACTCATAATACCTACACCCCGCCTTCCCCTCAAAGCAGTTTTTCGACAAATTCCTCTCTTTTAACTTATCAGCTATTGTTGTATTCGTCAAGAGTGGAAGAACATTAAAAATTGTAACAAAGTTGTACTCCGCAGGCATAAATATCTAACTTACTGCAGTACACTATCTATTCCATTCGCAATTCCATCCACAATTTTATCCTGATATTCCTCTGTAGCCATTTTCTTATCTTCTTCTGGATTGGTCATATATCCCATTTCCACAATAGTTACAGGCACACTGCACCAGTTAATTCCACTCATTGTATCTGTTTCCCAGACACCTTTGCTGTTAGCTCCCGTTTCTTTTAAAATGCCATCTAATACTGCTGAAGATAATGCTTTTGACTTTTGATACAAATTACCATTATATGGATTAGAAGCTGTCTGGCAGATGGTCATAACACCATTCACACTGCTGTTATTATCTCCATTGGCATGAATTCGGATAAATGCATCTGCATTGGCCTCATTTGCCACTTGTGCTCTTTCACTGTTACTGATATTTACATCATGGGTTTCCCGGACCATAATCACCTCATAACCCCGTTTTTCCAATTCATCTCGCAATTTTTTTGCCACCTGCAGATTCAGCTCATACTCGGCTAAACCACTGACTTTCCCCGAAGTACCGGAAGACACCTTTTGTTTCATCTTGCTAGAACCCGGGCCTACGGGCTCTGTTCCTGTATTCTGCTTTTTCTGATGCCCTGCATCAATGACAACAACGCCTCCTGATGGTAACTCCTCAGTAGAAAGATACTGCGTAGCTACATAATACTCTTTCCCTTCTATTTTTACCTTACTCCATGTATCATTCACTCCCACACGTTCTAGCTCGGTTCCACGCGTTAAGGTTGTGTATATGTTATCTTCATTATCTGTACTTGCCTCTGTTCTAACCCGCACTCGTTCTGTAATATAAACAGTTTCCTTTACCTCTGAAAATTCATAGCCACAATCCGAGGCCTGGGTTGGTTCCGGCGTTGGTTGCTTTGTCTCTGTTTCTTCTGATTCCACAACCGGTGATTCTGTGTTCACTACTTTTTCTGTTACTGTCACTGCTTCCTTAGCAGCTTCATCTGGTGCCATATTTTCATTGCTTGTTTCCTTTGTGCATGATACCATGAAAAATATAGCACAAAGCATACAAAGTAACACATATTTCCTCTTTTTTTTCATATTCATCTCCATCAGTATCTTCCTCAGAGCATGTTTGAAAATTCATTCCTACAATCTGTACACACCTCACGGTTAAATTTGCTATAAATTTAGTGCAAAACAGGATGCACATGTTGCAGAAAACAATTTGGGTACACGCTCTGGTGTATTATATAATACAAGGGCTGCCACATAAATGATGTGACAGCCACTTTGCCCTTTGTTAAAATAGTAAAAATACTTTATTCTAACACTATCCTATATTATTTTTCACCTATTAAAATAAGCTGCTTAAGGAATCCAATTTATTCAGACCACTCATCAAATCTGAATAGCTGTTCTTCAGGCCAGATGGAACATACATCGGTCCACCTACCTTAAATAAAATACAAAATACAATAAGTGACAAGATTACAATAAGTCCAATCATGTATACCTGCTTATTTTCATCCAGTGTTGCGCCCCCTTGAACTACCGGAACTAAAAATACCAGACCAGCCAGAGCAGCAAACACAAAGATCACAATTCCCCAGCTCACATTCAAAAGTGTAACAATTATGCTTAATAAAACAATAATGCTAATTCCTACGGAACGCACTGCAACAACACAACTCATATTCCAGAATGTTGTTGTTCCTTTGAAAATCTTAACACCTGCATACAATAATCCTGCAGTTACAAAAGATAAAATCATAGAACCAATGATAGTTAACAGTAATGCTTTTGGAAGACTGAATAAATATTCTTTATCAACTTCACCAAATGCAGTCATACCACCATTTAACTTACTGCAGATTATCATGGAAAAGATTCCGCTTAAAATTGCCTGTAACGCAAAGAAACCGATTGCTAATTTCTTATCTCCTGATGCAGCAAAACGCTTTCCTTCCTCAGACGGACTTTTCAATATTCCTAATAAAGCAGCCCATAATCGCTGTAAATACATACCAGATACTTCTTTTGCCTGATTAAATTTTGCCTGATACTCCTGATAATTTACCTGTGGTGCCTGATACTGCCCATTGTTCTGCTGATTCTGTTCAACAGACTGCTGATTTCCTGCTGCAGTACCATTGCTCTGACAGTTACAGATTTCTCCTTCTTCTAATTGCTTACCGCAATATACACAAAATGCCATAATCATTTCCTCCTTGTTTTTTCCTAAATTTGTATGCTATATCACCTAATAATAATAAAGGTTTGCGATTGATATTTCACTTAACACCCATGCACCGTTTTGATACGTATAGTACAAAGAACCGCTATAATCGCCTGAACAGTCCTCCTCCTCTAATTCACCGGTCCACCAGTCCCTGTCTACCTCTACACAAGTAAATGGCGCTGTAAACCGCACATAAAGTGCTGGAACTTCATAATCAATTCCTCCGCCACCTGGCTCAACAGATACTTCAAAGCTGTCAAATTGTACTTGCTGTAGCCCTGTGCCTTCTTCCCTTATAAAGTGTGATGCCAGTTCCTCATAATTTTCTGCCATAGCTTCCTTATCTTCTGCCACCTGCATACTGCTGGTTACATTTGCAAAATCTGTCTGCTGTACAGCTCCATTCCACAATACTTTAAAATCTTCCTGGGACCTTTTCATGATTTCATCGATAATCTCAGGCTTTATAGATACATCGTCACTGTATTCTTCTCCTTCGTAAAAAGATTTTCCGTATTCATCCACATCCAAAGACATATTACAATCTGTATAGATATCATTGGTGATCACTGCTTCATACGCACCATTGAACATTTTCGGAATGGTATATGTATCATTCTCCCCTTCCTCTGAAGAAGCACCTAAATACTTTGGATCTAATTCCGTGCCATCAACACAGACTTTAGAATCTTTGTTTACACTAAGTAACACATCTTTTTGAATATAATCTCCTACATTCACTTTCCAGTCGTCAAAGAAAAATAATTTTTTAGATGCAGCTTTATCTAATTTTACATAGAAACTATAATCCGTCGTATCTTCTTTTAAATGATAGGTAATCTCCACTTCTGTTGTGTAATCATCTGATTTTGGTTCTACATCTCTTACTTTGTAGTTAGATACATTTTTACAGCCAATCTGTTCTACCACATTCCCGAAATATTTTTCGTTCACAAATTCGCTTTCTTCTACTTCAATCATATCGTAAGCAGCTTTTTTATCGCCTGCCATAACAGCTGTAAAGTAGGTTCTTGCTACTGTTTCCGGTGATGTATACTCTTTTATTTTTGTATAGAATACACCTGCACATATAGCAAGAGCAATTACTTCGCCAATCATAATCTTTGTAACAAGTGGCATTGGCTTTTTGTTAGCCGGTTTATATGCCTGCATAGCTGGCTGGTATGATGGCTGTGGTGTAACCTGTTTTTGCTGTACCGGCTGCTGTACCACATTGCCCTGATTTGGCATAACTACTTTGTGACCACATTCACCACAAAACATTGCCTGGTCTGGTAATTGACTTCCACATTTTGGACAAAACATTTTTCCACCTCCTAGTTCCAGTTTTTCTCTGTCTCATATGCAACAATTAAATCCCGATTGCCAATTTCAAATTCATTGAGCTCTGTATCTAATACTTCTTCTGCAGTTCCCTCGTACCAGTCTTTGCTCTCAAAATATTCCTTTACAGCCATATCTTTTGTGAATATTCTTCCATGTCTGGCATAAATTTCATTTCTGGCAAGCTTTACTTCTTCCTGTGTCAGCAGGTCTAATTCTTCATTGGTGTAATATCTGGTATTACTTTCCGGAAGAATATAGTCTTCATTTGAGACACCATTTCCTTCTTCCGTCACCTCCGGCTCAGCCTTGGCCTGCCCATCTGTAGTCGCACTACTTGCATTACCTACATGAAAGCCTTCCATGGTACTGACATGTTCATCTGTTTCTTCCTGCTCTGTCACTTCCTGCACTTCTGTTTCCATCTGTTCTTCTGTTTTCGCCTTTGAGTAAGCTTCTACTTTTGCAGAACGGTTCAGCTGAATAAGCAAAAAAACATCAGAAACTGCCAGAACAACCAGACACATTCCTAAAACTATGGCTATTATATTTTGTCCCACAGAACCCTTGGCAATGTTTTGTTTTTCTGTCTGCTTATTATTCTTTTCCATTACACTTTCCTCCTTTACTTTGATAATACCCCAAAACACACGATGTCGATTATATCATTTTTTTCTACCGCTTTCAACTCAAAACGCTATTTTTTTCTTATGTTTTCTTAATATTTTTTAGAAAAATATTATTTTTTCATACCGAATCAAGGATAAAACGTTTTCAAAATAACGTTTAATTATATTTTCAGAAACAACGTGTACACGCACTGGCGAATTCAGCTAAGCATTATACTTGCACGCTTTGCCGCACCGATTTTCTAGTAATCAAAAAAACTGCCTGCCAAAAGGCAGACAGCTTTTATGATAAAAATCATATTATTCTAATTTTCTACACTATAGTTAGGAGCTTCCTTTGTGATATGAATATCGTGTGGATGGCTTTCCTTTAAGGATGCGGCAGAAATCTTAACGAATTTACCATTTTCCTTTAATTCCGGTATCGTTCCACAGCCACAGTAGCCCATACCTGCACGAATACCACCGATTAACTGGAATACAGTATCTTCTACTGTTCCCTTGTAAGCAACTCGTCCTTCTACACCTTCTGGAACTAATTTCTTAGCATCTGTCTGGAAATAACGGTCTTTACTTCCGTTCTCCATAGCTGCAATAGAACCCATACCTCTATATACCTTGTACTTTCTTCCCTGATTTAACTCAAATGTACCAGGAGCCTCATCACATCCCGCAAACATGCTACCCATCATACATACATTACCACCTGCAGCGATGGCTTTTGTCATATCTCCTGAATACTTGATACCACCATCGGCAATGATTGGAACGCCATACTCTTTTGCTACTTCATAAGCATTCATAATAGCAGTAACCTGTGGTACACCAATACCGGCAACAACACGGGTTGTACAGATAGAACCTGGTCCGATACCAACCTTGACAGCATCTACACCAGCTTCGATTAATGCTTTTGTGCCTTCTCCTGTAGCAACATTACCTGCAATTACCTGCAAATCAGGATAATGTTCTTTAATCATACGCAGGGAACGCAATACGTTTTCTGAATGACCATGTGCAGAATCGAGAACAATCACGTCTACCTTCGCCTCGACCAATGCCTGTACTCTTTCTAATACATTTGCTGTAATACCAACACCTGCGCCACACAGAAGTCTTCCTTGTGAATCCTTGGCAGCCAATGGATACTT
>JBGVIB010000014.1:0-45249 GCA_045122835.1 Lachnospiraceae bacterium | reverse complement strand
AACTTCTGCCATGGTCTGAAAAAATACCGGACGAATGCCGTCTGGTTCAAAAATATAAAAGACGGCTCATAAAATAAGCGTATAGAAATTTTAACAGAGGAATAGTTGAAATTTCTATACGCCTTCTTTTGAAGCACTTACGCTCTTTTCTACATATTTTTCCAAAAAAATAAAAAACTGTTAATAAAGTCTAAAAGTTGTCTTTAGAAAATATTAATAAATATTCTATAAACTGTTTAAAGTGGCTTTGAATTGTATGAAAGAAACTCATTATACACGATTCAAGTCTATATTGACATTATAGAATTACTTAATTTACATACAGGAGAGGAGGAAGAGTAATGGAAGAAGGGATTCGTTTAGAAGATGTCTCGAAGGTCTACTCTTTAGGTACAGAGCATGTGGTAGCATTGAATCATATCACCCTTGAGATTCCGCCAGGGCAGATTTGCTGTATTTTTGGTACATCCGGTTCCGGTAAATCCACTTTGCTAAACCAGATGGCAGGCTTCGAAAAGCCAACAAAAGGAAATATTTACCTGAATGGAACGAATATTTGCCAATTAAATGAAGATAAATTAGCAGCATTCAGGCAAAAACATGTGGGATTTGTATTTCAGTCCTACAATTTGATTGCCACTTTGTCAGCTTTGGAAAATGTAGGAATGCCAATGCAGTTTCAGGGAATTTCAAAATCTATTCGAAATCAGCGGGCTATGAAAATGCTTGCTAAAGTCGGTTTAAAGGACAGATTGTATCATAAGCCTAACGAAATGTCTGGCGGTCAGCAGCAGCGTGTGGGAATTGCAAGGGCATTTGCAGCCAATCCCCAGATCATTTTTGCGGATGAGCCGACCGGAAATCTTGACAGCAAGACAACCGTTGAAATCATGGAAACCATTGTAAAGATGGCAAGAAAAAATCATCAGACACTGGTATTAGTTACTCATGATGATGTGCTGGCTCATTATGCAGACAGAATCGTCACTTTAATTGACGGTAAAATTGTTAAAGACGAATTGAATAACGCAAAATTGTAACTATGAGGATATTGAATAGTTACACAAAACTATAGATGAAAATCGGAGGCAACTATGAGAAAGAAAATCTTTACCAGCCTGCTTCTTGCAGGACTTATCAGTACATCCATACCATTTAGCGGATTACAGACATATGCAACCGAGGATGATAAACAGATAGAGTCATCCTATGATGCTGCTGAAAACACCGTTCAGCCAGTAAATATTACATATGAAGCAGCACAAATGCAGAACCCGGTTTACCCGGGAGAAGAATTTAATCTTGGCTTTACCGTATCTAAAGATGGTTCCGCACAAATCGAGGAAGGCACTGCCTATGCGGAGATTACAGCACCGGAAGGATTTAGCGTATCCGGCAGCACCAACCGCGTAATTTTGAAGGATTTAAAAAATACAGGAAAATTTTCTTACAGTATTCCATGTGAAGCAACTGCAGATGTTGCCGGAAAAAAAGGCACCTTTACGATTACCATTCACTTTAATTATTATGAAACTGTAAATGGTCAGAAGGTTAAAAAATCCGGCAGCAATACCTATACAACACAGGTTTCTGTTCAGAAACTGGCAGCACCAAAACTGCAGTTTACCGATATTAAGCAGTCTGCTGTTCCGGGAAGCAAAGAGAATTTCCAGCTGACATTCAGTTTAAAAAACAGCAGTGACAAATATACTATTGACGGCGGCACCATCCAAATAGAGCCAAGTACAGGTTTAGCTGCTTCTGACAGTTCTGACACTATAAGGATTGGTTCCATTGCACCGGGAGCAATCAGTGATCAAACATTAAAATTAAAGACAATTGAAGGCATGTCTGAAAAAGAATATGTGACAGTAACCTATACTTACACCTATACCGTAGGCGGCACATCCTTAGAGGTAACTGGTACAGAAAAATTAAATGTAAAGACAAAAATAACCACATCAAAAGATGATAATATGGTTCCATATGTTATATTGGATGAATACAGCTATGGAAATAATATCCAGTACGGCGACAGCTGTTCCTTAAAGGTAAAATTCAAAAATAAAAGCTCTGATTATGACATTACAAATGTGGTAATCACAGCAACACCTTCCGAAGGATTAGTAGCGAAAAATGCATCCAATAAGATCTTAACAGATACCTTAAAAAAAGGAAAAACATTTGAGAAAACGTTAAAATTTGATGTAAAAGATGAAGTAGCAAGCGGCTACCAGTCTGTAACCTTTACCATTCATTATCAGTACAAGAAGGATGGAGTGGCTACAGATGTAGAAACAACAGAAACTGCTAATATTTATGTACATGGCAATCCCGAATTAGACAACAAAGAAGAAGAACAGACTTCTTCTGTTGCCACACCATATATGATGGTAGAATCCTATGAATATGGCGGAGATAAAGTGGCAGCCGGTTCTACCTTTACCTTAAAAATGAACATTAAAAATACCAGCAGCACAATTGGTATGGAAAACATTGTAGTTTCTTTAAATGCTTCAGAGGACTTAACGGTAGCAGCTGCATCCAATACTTTTTATATTAACAAGCTTGCTCCAGGTGAAGTAGTGACAAAGGAAATTGATCTTGCAGCATTGTCAACAGCAAAATCCCAGTCTTCTATTATTACACTGGATTCAAAATATGAATTCCTTGCGAATAATTCCAGACAGCAGGTGACAAGTACTGAGCAGATATCCATTCCGGTTTATCAGCCGGATCGTTTAGAACTTCAGTTAGTAGAAAATTTAGAAGAAACTTTTGTTGGTAATGAATACTCTCTGTCCATTCAGTATGCCAACAAGGGAAAAGGTAATGTATACAATGTATCTGCTGAATTAAAGGGTAACGTGGAAGCCTCTGAAAAAGTGCAGAATTTAGGCAATTTTGAACCAGGCGCTAACGGAACTATTGATTTCTTCCCAATCAGCAATGAAGCGGGGGAGGTATCCGGTGAAGTTTTAATTACATATGAGGACGAAAACGGCGAAGAAAAACAGGTGTCTGTGCCATATACCTATACCGTATCTGAAACAATGGATGACAGTATGATGTATGATGACATGTATATGGATGGCATGGAGGGTGAATATATGGATGACAGTATGGAAACGAATGCTTCAAAAACATTCAATCCAATGTTCATTTTTGTTCCGGTTACCATTATCATTATTGTTGCCATTATTGTATTAGTAGTATTGTCCAAAAAGAAAAAGAAGGCAAAAGAACAGCAGTTATTAGATGAACTGAATAAGTTTGACGAGGAGGATTAAGCATGAGTCTGTTTGAAATAATGGATATGTGCTTCCGAAATCTTTTGCGGCGAAAAGTGCGGACCATATTAACAGTAATTGGCGTAATTATTGGTACCTGTGCAATTGTAATTATGGTTTCTTTTGGTATTGCCTTACAAACAGAATGGCAGGAAACAATGGAAAGCTGGGGCAGCCTCACTAAAATCGAAGTATATAATTACGATTATGGAGGTGGCACAACAAGTGAAAAACCAACCTTAGATGATGAACTGCTTAGTGAGTGGACAAGCATTAATGGTGTTGTTGCAGTAACTCCTATGAAAAGCTGTAATGTGTATGTGGAGTTAAAATCTGGTAAAAATGGCAGATACAAGTGTGATTATACAGATATTGCAGGTATTTATCCGGAAGCGGCAGAAAATATGGGAATGACTCTTGTAGAAGGAAGATTCTGGAACAATGATTCTTCCACGAAAAAAATACCTGTACTTGTTGGTGAACAGTTTGCGTATACCTTCATGGATTCAAAAAGATCCGGAGCTTCTGCTTATGTCTATGCAGGAATGACAGACAGTAATGGACAGCCGGTAGAACCATTTGTAAATCTGATGGAAGATAGCTTTACATTGTATACACCAGATATGGAAAAGCCCTTAGAATGGGAATTAGAAATTATTGGTGTAGTAAAAGAAGATTATGCTGTGGACTATCGTACCTGTAATGGTATCTACATGCGTGTACAGGATATAGAGCGCATCCAAAAGGATTATGAAAAAGCCACAAAATCAAAATTAAGCAGCTCGAAAGGTTATAGTGAAGTTTATGTATGGACAAATTCTATTGAGGATGTAGCTTCTGTAGAACAATCCATAAAAGATTATGGCTTTGAGGAAACCTATTCCATGGAATCAGAGCGACAATCCATGGAAAAACAATCCATGACCATACAGATGGTATTAGGCGGATTAGGTGCTGTTTCCCTGTTTGTTGCAGCCATTGGTATCACAAATACTATGGTTATGTCTATTTACGAGAGAACAAAGGAAATTGGTATTATGAAAGCATTAGGCTGTTATGTAAAAGATATCAGAAGAATGTTTTTATTTGAGGCGGCAGCTATTGGTTTTTCCGGAGGTCTCATAGGGTTGCTTTTAAGCTATGCCATATCAGGGCTTTTAAATATGCTAGGCAGTGGCGGTATGAGTAGCATGATGGGAGATGGTACAGCTGCCACAAAGTTATCTATTATCCCAATATGGCTTGCTCTGTTAGCACTATTTTTCTCAACTATGATTGGTCTGATTGCCGGATATGCACCAGCAAGAAGGGCAGTGAAAATTTCTGCTTTAGAAGCAATCCGGACAAATTAAACATATCAGATATTTCATAAACATAAAGTAACTGTTCAGTTCTCTCATGGGTTACCATTGCCAATGTGAATTACATTCAGATTGACAAGTGAAAAAACCAATGAAAACAGGTATTATCCTGGTTTTGAATAGTTACAGCATAAAATATTATGTGCATGGTTTGTCATGATAAAGTGGGCGAACACATAAAATGTGTTTGCCCCTTTAGTATCATCTTGAGAAATCATTCTGATATTCAAAACAGTTGTAGTGTGGGGCGTGCAGATTGTAGTAATGAATTTGGTGACACGCTCTAGTGTATAGAAGGAGATTCCTTTCTAAAATGATTTAATTGATGAAATAATATATATAATTCTAAAATTTTACTTGATTTTTCAAATAAAACAGAGTATACTTATTTTTGTAGGAATGCTTCAATAGCTCAGTTGGTAGAGCACTTCACTCGTAATGAAGGGGTCGTCGGTTCGAGTCCGATTTGAAGCTTTCTTTTTATATACTAGAGCGCGTTCCCAAATTTATTCCTGCAATCTGTGCGGTAAAGCGTGCAAGCATATTGGTTAGCTGAATTTGTGAGTGCGTGCTTGCACGCTTTGTTCTTATCACAAATATTCAAAAGTACTTGTAGTCTGTTTGGCATAATAATTAATAATTGTTCTTATTTTGTAAAATACAAATGCCACAATTTATTATAATATTCCTGAAACAATTTTGAGTAACTGTCCTGATTAGTCCATTCTATACTTTCGTCAGCTGTGATGGTGGAAGGCGACTTGGATAACAGCAGGATGCGGTCACTGACATATACGGCAGCAGATAAATCCGTGGTTGCAAGTATTACCGTTTGGTTTTCCTCTTTGCTCATTCGTTTAATATCCTGATACAACAATAATTTCATAGTATCATCAAATCCCGTAAAAGGTTCATCTAACAGCAGTATATCCGGTTCCTGTGCAAGAGAGCGTATGAGATCTGCGCGCTTGTTCATGATATAGGAATGGTTTCGTGCTTTACGTTCTTTGCAACAGGTCTCATTATTTTCTGTAGAGCTGGCGCAGGCATGGGCGCAAGGCTTTGACTGGCAATGGTTGGAAATATGATGTTCAAAAAGAACATTTCGGTAGCTTATCTGCCATTGAAAACAGCCATTATTCTGACGTAAAAGACCGATACGTTCTGTAAAGGCGTGATTGCACTCGTTATAAAATGATAAAGCGCCACGTACAGGTGTTTCCAATCCAATAATTGCAGAAAGTATTTCGGATTTTCCACTGTCCGGCGCACCAATTATGCTAAGAAATTCACCTTTGCCCACAGAAAAAGAAATATCGGATACTGCTTCCGTAT
Source organism: Lachnospiraceae bacterium (assembly GCA_045122835.1). Classification (GTDB taxonomy): domain Bacteria; phylum Bacillota; class Clostridia; order Lachnospirales; family Lachnospiraceae; genus JBGVMW01. The sequence goes on along the minus strand of JBGVIB010000014.1, from coordinate 39,263 downwards.
CTGCTGGTGTTTCGCCTGCTATATGCACATGCGAAAACTCAAGAATGGGCTTCAAGATAATCCTCTCCTTATAAAAATAATTACTATAGTATAGAATATGATTGTATTAACTTTTCGTGAAGAATATGGCAAATTACAGGCGAATCTGTTATACTGTGATAGGGTTTGGGTTTCACATTCTTATAATGTTTTTTGAATATAGGTAACCTATGAGAGTGCTGAATAGTTACGAATATAGTTTCATACCAAATTCACGCAGAAAATATATTAAATTAATAGGAGGTTTTTATGACGAGAGCGGTTCCAATGCCAGGACAGATATATCGGCATTTCAAAAATAATTTATATCAGATACTTTCTGTAGCAGAGCATACAGAAACAAAGGAGATGCTGGTGATATACCAGAGCCTTTATGGGAACTTTAAGGTATATGCAAGACCACTTACTATGTTTTTAAGTGAAGTAGATAAAGAAAAATATCCGGATGTTCCGCAGCAATATCGATTTGAATTAGTAAACGGAATGGGAATATGTGGAATGGATGAAGCATTGCGAAATGAGACAAATGCGGATGGTTCATATACCACAGATCCTGATGTTAAGGAAACACCCGCAACAACCATACACAACAATGCAGCTGCTGCAGAAGCAGATGAAGATATGGAAGGTGCCGTCAATCCTTTATTATTAAAATTCCTAGATACTGACAGTTATGCCGAGAAATTAGAAGTATTAGAGGAAATTCGTAACCAGTTAGACAATCGTCTTATTGATGATATTGCAACTGTAATTGATGTAGTAATCGAGGAGGGTCCTATTAAAGCTCGTTATGAATCCTTGAAAGCCTGCATTGAAACCATGATGAAATATGAGTGCGGAAGATTACGCTAGTATAGTGTTTTAAACATACTCTAGTGTACTGACCAGTTGATATTTAGTAAAATCACTTGTCTGAATATCAACCGGTCAGTACACTAGGTTAATGGAGACGAAAATGAATCAAAACTTACAGAAATTATGTGAAAAAACAATCGAGACAGCTTGCTCAGAAGGAAATGTGCCAAGGCTGTTTCTCCATAGCTGCTGTGCACCTTGCAGTAGCTATACCTTAGAATATTTGTCTGGGTATTTTGAAATCACTGTGTTTTATTACAATCCAAATATTTCTCCGGCAGAGGAATATTACAAGCGTGTGGAGGAACAGAAGCGCTTTATTGAAGCGTTGCCAACAAAACATCCAGTACATTTTGAAGAAGGAACCTATGAGCCGTCGGACTTCTACGAGACAGTGAAAGGCTATGAGAGGTGTGCAGAGGGTGGAGAACGCTGTTTTCTCTGCTATGAGTTACGATTGCGTGAAAGTGCCAGACGAGCCAAAGTTGGAGGCTATGATTACTTTACCACCACATTGTCGATTAGTCCTTTAAAAAACGCAGCAAAGCTTGAAGAAATCAGTGCTAGGTTAGAAGAAGAATATGGTGTACATCATCTGCCGTCAGACTTTAAGAAAAAGAATGGCTATAAGCGTTCCATTGAATTGTCAAAAGAATACGGATTGTATCGGCAGAACTACTGCGGCTGTGTGTTTTCTAAGCCGGCAGATGAGAGTGGGGATAATGGCACATCTGCAGATACATGCTCTAGTATAGAACAAAGCGTGCAAGCACGCTCTCGTGAATTCAGCTAGTTATTATGCTTACACGCTTTGCCGCGCCGAATTCGGCACGAAGTGCACCTTCCTTTCAAATTCGTGCGCATCACTTTTTATATACTAGGAAATTTCGAGCATTACATTCTATAACAAACCGTTGTAATTTCCTAGTGTATAAAAACAGTTGCTATCTCAACCAATCAATGATAAAATGAAAAGAACTGCAAATACCTAGTGCACTGCCATATTCATATTTCAGTGCACTAGCGAAAGATAAATCGAAAGAGAGGTTTTACCATATGGCACAGCTTTGGGGTGGCCGTTTTACAAAAGAAACGGACCAGTTAGTTTATAATTTTAATGCATCTATTACCTTTGACAGACGTTTTTACAGACAGGATATCCGTGGAAGCATTGCACATGTTACCATGTTAGCAAAACAGGGAATTCTCACAGAGGAAGAACGTGATGCCATTATTGCAGGATTAAATGGTATTCTAAAGGATGTAGAGAACGGCACATTAGAAATCACAGAAAAATATGAAGATATTCACAGCTTTGTAGAAGCAAATCTTATTGACCGTATTGGTGATGTAGGAAAGAAATTACATACTGGACGAAGCAGAAATGATCAGGTGGCACTTGATATGAAGCTTTATACAAGAGATGAGCTGATGGAGGCAAAAGATTTATTAAAAGAACTTCTTGAAGTCATCCTTCACATTATGGAAGAAAATACAGACACTTATATGCCAGGCTTTACTCATTTACAGAAAGCACAGCCTATCACACTGGCACATCATTTCGGCGCATACTTTGAAATGTTTAAAAGAGATTATTCCCGTTTAGAAGATATCATTAAGAGAATGAATCTCTGCCCATTAGGTTCTGGAGCCTTGGCAGGAACCACCTATCCATTAGATCGTGAATACACTGCAGAATTACTTGATTTTGATGGAGCAACCTTAAACAGCATGGACTCTGTATCTGACCGTGATTATGTCATTGAGATGTTATCTGCATATTCAACCATTATGATGCATTTAAGCCGTTTCTGCGAGGAAATTATCATCTGGAATTCCAATGAATACCAATTTGTAGAGATGGATGATACATACAGTACAGGCAGCAGTATTATGCCACAGAAGAAGAATCCTGATATTGCAGAGTTAGTCAGAGGAAAAACAGGACGTGTATACGGTGCATTGATTTCTATGCTGACAACTATGAAGGGCATTCCTCTTGCATACAATAAGGACATGCAGGAAGATAAGGAAATGACTTTCGATGCAATGGAAACTGTAAAAGGCTGTATTGCATTATTTACAGGCATGATTAAGACAATGCAGTTCCGTAAGGATAAGATGGAAGCAAGCGCAAAGAATGGCTTCACAAACGCTACAGATGCCGCAGACTATCTAGTTAATCATGGGGTACCATTCCGTGATGCCCACAGCATTGTGGGACAGTTAGTGCTGTATTGTATCGACAAGAATATTTCCTTAGACGAAATGTCCTTAGAAGAATACAAAGCAATCAGCCCGGTATTTGAAGAAGATATTTATGAAGCAATCAGTATGGAAACCTGTGTAAAACAGCGTATGACCCTTGGTGCGCCGGGACAGGACGCTATGAAAAAGGTAATTGCCCTTTCAAAAGAGTACCTGAATACATTATCATAGGAAAAAATAAAATTTGGCATTCTTTATGTAAAATACGGCATAAAGAATGCCCTTTTTTGCATATTGTATAAAAAATAAAAACTTTTACAAAAAGGGTTGCAATTTGACGAAAAATAGAGTAGTATACTTTGTGACAAAGACATGTGTTCGTGCAGAAAATACATGCAAGATATATAACAAAGACGGAAAAGAAAGGAATGACAGAATCATAAAAATATGAGTCTGTCCGGGATTTTAAAATGAGCGAAAAATTAAAAGTTGGTATTCTTGGTGGAACAGGTATGGTAGGACAGAGATTTATCTCTTTATTAGAGAATCATCCTTGGTTTGAGGTTACTACCATTGCAGCAAGTCCAAGAAGTGAAGGAAAGACATATGCAGAAGCAGTAGGCGACAGATGGAAAATGACAAAGCCAATGCCAGAAGCAGTTAAGAATATTGTTGTAATGAATGTAAATGAAGTAGAGAAGGTTGCTGCAGAAGTAGATTTCGTATTCAGTGCCGTAGATATGTCTAAGGACGAAATCAAAGCAATCGAAGAAGCATACGCTAAGACAGAGACACCAGTTGTTTCTAACAACAGTGCTCATCGTTGGACACCGGACGTACCTATGGTAGTACCGGAAATCAACCCAGAGCATTTTGAAGTAATTGAGTTCCAGAAGAAACGTCTTGGCACAAAGAGAGGTTTCGTAGCTGTTAAGCCTAACTGCTCCATTCAGAGTTATGCACCAGTTCTTACAGCATGGAAAGAATTTGGTGTAAAAGAAGTAGTAGCTACTACATACCAGGCAATTTCCGGTGCTGGTAAGACATTTAAGGATTGGCCGGAGATGGTAGAGAATATTATTCCATTCATCGGTGGTGAAGAAGAAAAGAGTGAGCAGGAGCCATTAAGACTTTGGGGCGAGATTAAAGATGGTGTAATTGTTAAGGCAGAAGGTCCTAAGATTACAACACAGTGTATTCGTGTTCCAGTTTTAGATGGACATACAGCAGCTGTATTTGTGAATTTTGAAAAACAGCCTACAAAAGAGCAGTTAATTGAAAAATTAGAGAACTTCAAAGGACTTCCTCAGGAATTAGAACTTCCAAGTGCACCAAAGCAGTTTATCCAGTACTTAGAAGAAGATAATCGTCCGCAGGTTAAGTTAGATGTAGATTATGAAAACGGTATGGGTGTTTCCATTGGACGTCTTCGCGAAGATTCCTTATTTGACTGGAAATTTGTTGGTTTATCTCACAACACAGTTCGTGGTGCAGCAGGTGGTGCTGTATTATGTGCAGAATTATTAAAAGCACAGGGATATATTACAAAAAAATAATATCATGACGCCAGTCATAACTATAGTTAAGAACCCTAAGGCATACAGTCTGCGGGTTCTTACTTATTATGGTGAAAAATCCAGTGATTACCAGAAACTGTACCTATTTTTATACACAGAATCGGTTTACAATCGTCGAAATATGCGATAAAATATGAATAATGAAAAGAACTAAAAAGATAAGGAGAAGTTAAAAGTATGTATGATAAGGAACTGGAAGCTTTTTCAGAGGCTGCTGTAGGAAAATACAATCTTGCCAAAAACACACCGGCAAAATTTTTCATGTCAGCGATTCTAGCAGGCTTCTACATTGTTGTGGCAACCATTTTATCTAATGTAACAGCAGCAGTATTTTATGAATCAAATCCGTCACTTGCTAAGTTTTTAGGGGCTTTTTTATTTTCCCTTGCAATTATCTTGATTGTTTTTGTAGGTGGCGAATTGTTTACTGGCAATAATATGACAATGGCAATGGGTGTATACAATAAGAAATGCACATGGGGACAATCCCTTATAGTTTGGATTTATAGTTATATTGGTAATTTTATTGGCGCATTTTTTCTAGGTGGACTTGTAGTTTTAAGTGGCTCAGCAAAAGGTATTTTAACAACTTATTACGAAGCGATTGTTCCTGGCAAATTAGATTTAGATCCATTGCAGTTATTTATTAGAGGTGTTCTTTGTAATTACCTTGTATGTATGGCAGTATTTGTTGGAAAAAGACTTCAGACAGAGACCGCTAAGTTGGTTCTTATGTTCTGCATCATCACAGCCTTCGTAATCGCCGGATTTGAGCATAGTATTGCTAATATGGGCACATTTACCATTGCAGGCTTTTTATTAGGCGGTTTGGACGCTATGGCGCTTCTAAAGAGTTTTGTATTTGTTACATTGGGTAACATAGTGGGCGGAGCATTTTTATTTGCACTACCACTGAAACTGGTAAGCAGTAAGACAAAATAATGAACATATAATCATATCTTGAATATTAAACTTATTTAATTCTCATAGATATTACTTACATAGTATTGTATTTCTGAGAGTATATGAAAAAGCTTCAGTATAAACGCTGGGGCTTTTTTTATACTCTCAGAAATCAATTTTGGGACACGCTCTAGGGGACATTACACATCAAGCATAAAATGTTTCCTAATAAAAAATGGATGCAACCACCAAGAAAACGGAATGTTGCAATGCAACTTCTTGATGGTGCACCCATTTTTTAATGGTTTTTGTAATTATTATTTCTTATAAGGATTTCTTTCAGTTGTAAGTCCTAATAAGTAATCTGTGCTTGTGTTGTAATACGCTGCAAGCTTGATAAGTGTAGCAGTAGGAATATCGCGTTTTCCTAATTCATAATAAGAATAAGCTACCTGTGAGCAGTTTAAGTAAGCTGCTAAATCCTTCTGACGTAAATCATTATCTTCTCTCAGATTTCTAATGCGTTCGTACATGTGTTTCTCTCCTTTGTGATAATATTATACCATTTCTGATACTATATATATAGTATGCCAAAAAAACAACGTATTGTGCTAAAACAAAGCATATTGTTCATAACTTCTTTTATTTTTCCAGATTTTTGAAAGCAGTGGACAACATTAATTTAATTCTGTTCAACTGGTTTACTTCGCTGGCACCCGGATCATAATCAATTGCTACAATATTAGAGTGTGGATATTGGCGACGTAACTCTTTAATAACACCTTTACCAACAATATGGTTCGGCAGACATGCGAATGGCTGTGTACACACAATATTTGGTGCACCTGATTCAATCAGCTCAATCATTTCACCAGTTAAAAACCAACCTTCACCTGTCTGGTTACCGCAAGATACGATTGGGTCTGCTTTTTTTGCCAAATGTTCAATACGAGCCTGTGGTGTAAAGTGTTCACTCTTTTCAAATGCATCTCTGGCAGTGCTTCTGAACCACTCAATAGCCTTAATACCCATATTACAATAGAAGGCAGTGGATTTCTTCATACCCAGCTTTTCGTGCTTGAAATTGGAGTTGTAGAAGCAGTACAGCAGGAAGTCTGCTAAATCTGGTACAACCGGCTCTGCACCTTCTGCCTCTAATAAGTCTGCCAAATGGTTATTGGCAGCCGGCATGAATTTAACAAGGATTTCTCCAACAATACCAACACGAGGTTTCTTGATATCCTTTCTCGGCAGAGTGTCAAAATCGTGAATAATTTCCCGGCACATCTTTTTATATTTGCCAAAAGAAGGATATTTCTTAGCTGTCAAAAATGCAATACATTTTTCGGTCCATTGTTCTAACAATGCATTTGTTGCACCTTCTGTAGCTTCATAAGGTCTGGTTGCATATAAACAACGTAAAAAGATATCACCAAATATCAAACCATAAATTGCTTTCATAGCCAGAGAGGCTGTAAATTTAAAGCCAGGATTGGTTTCTATACCGCCTAAATTGATAGAAATAACAGGGACATCAGGATAACCAGCTTTTCGCAGTGCACGTCTGATAAATGCCACATAGTTGGTAGCACGGCAACCGCCACCTGTCTGAGACATAACAACTGCTGTTTTGCTCATATCATATTTTCCAGAAAGAACCGCTTCCATAATCTGTCCAACCACCATAAGGGATGGATAGCAGGCATCGTTATTTACATATTTCAATCCAACGTCTACAGCACGCTTACCATCATTGTCAAGCAGAACCAGATTATAACCACAATCCCGGAATACAGGCTCTAGCATAGAGAAATGCACCGGTGACATCTGCGGACAGAGTATGGTGTAATTTTCCTTCATTTCCTCAGTAAAGACAACACGCTCATATGCAGAAGATTCCACCGTACGGCTCATATGTTTTTCCTTACGGACACGGATAGCGGACAACAGAGAGCGGACACGGATACGTGCAGCCCCTAAGTTATTAACCTCATCAATCTTTAAACAGGTATAAATCTTGCCTGAGCCTGTAAGAATGTCATTTACCTGATCCGTTGTGACGGCATCCAGACCACATCCAAAGGAATTTAACTGTATTAAATCAAGATTATCCTTTGTTTTAACATAATTGGCAGCAGCATAAAGCCGTGAATGGTACATCCACTGATCCATAACTAGTAATGGTCTCTCAGGTGGGTTTAAGTGAGAAATGGAATCCTCAGTTAATACAGCCACACCATAAGAAGTGATTAGCTCTGGTATACCATGGTTAATCTCTCCATCAATGTGGTATGGACGACCGGCAAGCACAATTCCGTGGCGACCGGTTTCCTCAAGATACTTCATCGTTTCCTCACCCTTGCGGTACATATCCTCACGAACAGCCTGCATTTCTAACCATGCTTTGTGGGCAGCTGCTTCAATCTCTGTCTTTGAAATGCCAAAAGCATCCTTAAATTCCTCAACTAAACGGTAAGTTGCCGTCTCTTCATCGCGGAATGACAGGAATGGATTCATAAAACGTATAGAAGGATCCTTTAACTCGTCAATGTTGTTCTTAATGTTTTCCGCATAGGAAGTAACGATAGGGCAGTTGTAATGGTTACCTGCATCTGAAAATTCATTACGCTCGTAAGGTATACAAGGATAGAAAATAAAGGAAATGCCTTGCTTAATCAACCATGTCACATGACCATGTGCTAATTTTGCAGGATAACACTCTGATTCACTTGGAATGGATTCAATTCCTAACTCGTATATCTTTCTGCTAGATTCCGGTGAAATTACAACACGGTACTTTAATTCATTAAAGAAAGTAAACCAGAATGGGTAATTCTCATACATATTAAGTACACGAGGAATACCTACGGTACCTCTTACTGCTTCTGCTTCTGATAATGGTTCGTATGAGAATAGGCGTTTCATCTTATAATCAAACAAGTTCGGCACATTATCACTGTTTTTCTGCTTACCGACACCACGTTCACAACGGTTACCAGTAATAAACTGACGTCCACCGGAGAAGCGGTTAATGGTTAAAAGACAGTTGTTTGTACATCCTTTACATCTTGACATACTGGTGCTGAATTCCAATGCATTAATCTTGTCAATAGAAAGCATGGTAGTTCCCTGATTCTGGTAACGTTCTCTCGCAATCAGAGCTGCACCAAAGGCACCCATAATACCAGCAATATCCGGACGAACCGCTTCACAGTTTGCAATTTTTTCAAAACTTCTTAATACAGCGTCATTGTAAAAGGTTCCGCCTTGTACAACAATGTGAGTACCAAGTTCTGAAGCATCAGACACTTTTATTACCTTATATAAAGCATTCTTAATAACAGAGTAAGCAAGACCAGCCGAAATATCAGATACCTCTGCGCCTTCCTTTTGAGCCTGCTTTACCTTTGAATTCATAAATACAGTGCATCGTGTTCCTAAGTCAATAGGGTTCTTTGCAAATAAAGCTGCCTTTGCAAAATCCTTTACTTCATAATTCAATGACTTTGCAAACGTCTCTATAAAAGAACCACATCCGGAAGAACAGGCTTCATTTAACTGTACACTGTCAACAGTCTGGTTCTTAATCTTGATGCATTTCATATCCTGACCACCAATGTCTAGGATACAGTCTACTTCCGGGTCAAAGAAAGCAGCAGCATAATAGTGGGCTACAGTTTCTACTTCACCCTCGTCTAACATAAGTGCATTTTTGATTAACGCCTCACCGTAACCGGTAGAGCAGGAGTGGACAATGGAAGCAGATGGCGGCAACTTACTGTAAATGTCTTTGATTGCACCAATAGTTGTAGCCAATGGACTTCCGTTGTTGTTACTGTAGAAAGAATACAAAAGTGTTCCGTCTTCCCCAACTAAGGCTGCCTTAGTTGTAGTAGAACCGGCATCAATACCTAAGAAACAGTTACCTTCATAATCCTCTAAGCTGGCACAGGCAACAGAGTGACTGTTGTGACGGCTGGTAAATTCTTCGTACTCTTTTTCAGAAGCAAAGAGCGGATCTAGACGGTCAACCTCAAATGCCATCTGAATTGGTGTAGCCAATTTATCACAGAATTCCTTTAAGGATAATGCGTTTTCCTTCTCTGCCTTCAAAGCGGAACCTGCCGCCGCAAACAAGTGGGAATTATCTGGTATAATTGTATGTTTTTCGTCAAGGCTTAAGGTGCGGATAAATGCCTCCCTTAATTCTGTTAAGAAATGGAGAGGGCCTCCAAGGAATGCTACATGACCGCGAATTGGCTTACCACATGCAAGACCACTGATAGTCTGATTAACTACAGCCTGAAAAATAGAAGCTGAAAGGTCCTCTTTAGTAGCGCCTTCATTAATTAATGGCTGAATGTCTGTCTTGGCAAATACACCACATCTGGCTGCAATTGGGTAGATGGCTTTGTAATCCTTTGCATATACATTTAAGCCGGACGCATCTGTCTGGAGCAGGGATGCCATCTGGTCAATAAAGGAACCTGTTCCTCCGGCGCAGATACCATTCATACGCTGTTCGACATTACCACCTTCAAAATAGATAATTTTAGCGTCCTCACCACCTAACTCAATGGCAACATCAGTCTTTGGTGCATACACCTCCAATGCGGTAGATACAGCAATTACTTCTTGTAAAAATGGTACATTCAAATGTGTAGACAGTGATAAACCGCCAGAGCCAGTAATCACAGGTGACACCATGACATCGCCCATTTGTTCATAAGTTTTATGTAGTAAATCACGTAATGTTTCCTGAATGTTTGCGAAATGTCGCTGATAATCAGAAAAAAGTATGTTATGGTCGCTGTCTAATAGGGCAACCTTAACAGTTGTGGAACCGATATCAATTCCAATTGTATAGTAATTCATATACGTTTCTCCTCTTATTATAATGCAGTTGTGTTTCAGCAAAACATTAGTATTATACGACAAGAAATACAAAAATACAATATGGAAAAAATGTAAATCATTTCTAAAGGCTTTACAAGAACCTGGCGACGTGCTAAGATGTAAGTTATGAAAGTCTGTAAAAGAGTAACTACGTGGATACTGTGTAGTTACGAAAAGGAGAGGAAGTGTAGCTATGGAAGCTGGACCCAGTTATGTAGAAAACATATATGAGTATTTGACAAAAGAATATGGAACTGCGTAACAGAGAGGTTATTTTTCGCTATCTGTGCGCAGATAGTGAAAGGAGCATATGGCTATGATTAAGATTTTTAAAACCACTGAAGATAGCTTTTCACAGGTAAATGAAATTGAAGATGGATGCTGGGTGGCAATGACAGATCCTACCGCAAGTGAAGTAATTGAGATTTCTAAAAACTATGGCATTGATGTGGATGATTTACGTTCTCCGTTGGATGAAGAGGAGCGCTCACGTATTGAAGTAGAAGATAAGTATACTTTAATATTGGTTGATATTCCAACCGTGGAGGAAGCCAACGATAAAGATACCTATGCCACAATACCATTGGCTATCATATTGACTGATAAGCTGATTTTTACTGTATGCCTGATTGAGACACCGGTATTGACAGCTTTTATGGATGGCAGAGTGCGTAATTTTTTTACCTTTAAAAAGACACGTTTTATCTTACAAATTCTATATCGTAATGCGACTATGTATCTGCATTACCTGCGAATTATTGATAAAAAGAGCGAGGTGGTAGAACAGAAGCTCCATGCAGCACAAAAGAATTCTGAATTAATTGAGTTGTTGGAGTTAGAGAAGAGTCTTGTCTACTTTACAACATCTCTTCGTTCTAATGAGGTAGTGTTAGAAAAATTGTTGCGAAGTGAGAGTATTAAAAAATATCCAGAAGACACAGATTTGCTGGAAGATGTAATTATTGAGAATAAGCAGGCTATTGAGATGGCCAATATTTATACCAATATTTTAAGTAGTACCATGGGAACCTTTGCTTCGGTTATTTCTAATAATGTGAATGTTGTAATGAAGGTATTGGCTACAGTAACAATTGTTTTATCAATTCCAACCATGATATTTAGTGCCTATGGTATGAATGTTAACGTTGCCGGTATGCCTTTGGCAGGCTCAGTCTGGGGATTTGCAGCAGTAATAGGTGTAACAGTTTTAATCACTTTGTTGATTGCACTTGTTCTGTCAAAGAAAGATTTATTCTAAACACAAAGGCAAAAAAGTCAACGAGATGAGGAAATATTATGAAAGGGGCCTGTTTGCAGGTAAATGAAGAATGAATTGGTTAAATAAATTAGAAAGAAAGCTTGGAAAATTTGCAATACCAAATTTATCACTTTGGATCATTGCATGTTATGTAATAGGGTATGTGATTAGCTTAACGAGTCCGCAATTACTTGGTTATCTTCGATTAGAACCCCAGATGATTTTACAGGGACAAGTCTGGAGATTGTTTACATGGGTATTGATACCGCCTTCCGGTTTTGGAGTCTTTACCATTATGATGTTGTTTTTTTATTATTCATTGGGAACATCCTTAGAACACACGTGGGGAACTTTCCGCTACAATACTTTTATTTTCAGCGGATTGCTATTAACGATTGTAGGAGCATTTCTTACTCATGTGTTTTATATTTTGAGCGGATATGACAGTACTTATGGAATCGGAAGTGCATTTAGCACTTATTATGTTAATCTGTCCATTTTCCTCGCGTACGCAGCAAGTTATCCTGATATGCAGGTAATGGTGTATTTTATTATACCAGTAAAGGTGAAATGGATGGCATGGTTAGATATTGCTATACTGGTGTACTATATTATTGCATCCGGTTTCTACCCGCCACTCATCATTGCAATTGTAGCATCCCTTGCTAATTTCCTGATTTTCTTCCTTTCTACACGTAATTATAAGCGTGTCAGTCCAAGGGAGATACACAGGAAACAGGAATTTAAGCGTCAGGTACGCAAAGCATCAAATGTAACCAAGCACAAATGTGCAATTTGTGGAAGAACAGATGAAGACAGTCCGGAATTGGAATTCCGTTTTTGTTCAAAGTGTAATGGCAATTATGAATACTGCCAGAATCATTTATTTACACATGAACACAGAAAATAATATGAGGGTATAATATGACAGAACAGGAAAAATTTGTTGCAGCAATGGCAAGATTAAAAAGTCTTGCCGGCGAGTATGAAAATGTACTTGCCAAAGAAGATATCAAGGAAGAACTTTCTGATATGAAGTTAGATGATAGTCAGATGGAGCTTGTATACCAATATCTTACCGAAAATAGAATTACCGTGGTTAATTATGAACCTGTAAGGGAACAGACTGATGATACCAAAGAAGAAGATGACCGTTTTCTCACCATGTATTTAGATGAATTAGAAGAACAGGAACCTGTATCAGAGCAGGAATTAGATGCATGGCTGGCGGCGTACTTAGAAGGAGATGATGGTCGCATGGATGTTATTGTGTCGGCTATGCTTCCACAGGTAGTTGATTTTGCTAAAATATACAAAAACCAAGGTTTATTGTTATCTGATATTATTCAAGAGGGAAATATCGGTCTTCTAACAGGTATAGCAGAATTGAAACCGGAATTCTCTGTAGAACAGGCAAAAGAATTCTTAGCAAAAAGCATCTGCAATGCGATAGAAGCTGCCTTGTATGAACAGGACGAGGCACTAAAGACCGAAGAACAGATGCTTCGTGATGCTCGAGAAGTAAGACAGGTGATTCAGGAACTGGAAGAAGAATATGGTAGAAAACCATTAATAGAAGATATAGCAGAACGAATGAAAAAAGATATCTCCGAGATTGATGACATTATGAAGTGGATTTCATAGAATATTTTGGTTTATTTTGTGCAAAAAGGCGAGAAATTGTTTACGAGTACATTTTTATGTGGTAAAATGTAGTAAATCGTTTTTTTGATTCATTCATGGAGAAGAATTGGGAGGATAACAGATGATTAGTTATAGTGACGATTTAAAAGTTAAAAATATCATGGAAGATTTCGTATTTGAGAAGATTGATAAGATTGTTGATTCATTAGGTTGTTGCACATGTCCAAAATGTAAGTCAGATATTGCAGCATACGTTTTAAACAATATCCAACCAAAATACGTAGCCTCAGAAAGAGGAGAGTTATATTCTAAAAGTGCTGAATTGAATTTGAACAGTAATACAGATATTTTAATGAAAATTGTAAGTGCATCTGAAGTCATTAAAGAAAAGCCACGGCATGAGTAAAGAGACTGCGACGCAGTCTTTTTTGTTACTAGTATAGCGTCTCGAAAATAACTCCACTGAATCACTCAGAAAAATAGGCAAGTGATTCAGTCGAATTATTTCGAAGACACTATACTAGTACGTCAGAAATTAGATACCTGAAGAATGGGGGGAAGTGTATGATACAATGTGATATGGTAGATTCTTTTACGAAATTGCCTTTTTTTGATGAGTTTAGAACATTAATTATAAATGCACTTTCGAAGGGAGTCATTCAACAACCAATATTTATTGCAATCAATATTAACAATTTTAAGTATTTTAATCAGAAGTATGGTTATGATGAGGGGAATAATCTTATATGTCTTTTTGCTGACTATTTTTGTTCAAGTGAACTTTGTATGTGTGCTACAAGGAATTATGTAGACCATTTTATCATATTTGTTGATGGTGGAAGCTATACACAAGATACTATTTGCATTAAATTTCAAAAAATGCTTGATGCATTTCCGCATTATGTAGAGGAAAAATATCCGGAAACCACTTTGCATCTTAGTGCTGGAATTTATTTTGCTGAATCGAATGACATTGATGTTGCAGAGGCAATTGATAAGGCACAATACGCAAAAAGAAGCATTAGAGGAAATTATAATGTAAATCTGGCATTATTTTCTCAGGAAATGCATGACAAAATCACACAGGATGCCAAGGCTGTGCCATTATTTGAGAAGGCAATGGCTGAAAATAGAATAAGAATTTTCCTTCAGCCTAAGATGGACATAGTCAATCAGAAAATAATAGGAGCAGAAGCATTAGCACGAATCTATGACGAAAGTGGTGAACTTATTTTGCCATACCGTTTTGTGCCTATGGTTGAAAAAACCGGCTTAATTTATAAACTTGATTTTTTGGTGTTAGAGGAAGTTGCTAAAAAAATCAATGAATGGCACCAGAATGGATACCAAGTGGTTCCTATTTCCATTAATTTGTCTCAGGTTGATTTTCAGATTGATGATATTGTAAAAAGAATTTTAAATATAATAGAGCGCTATAATGTGGAATCCAAGTATTTTGAATTCGAGATTACGGAGACTTTATTTTGTGAAAAAGCAGATGAAGTGGTACAAAGTATACAGGAGCTGAGAAAATTAGGTTTTCGTATCAGTATGGATGATTTTGGTACAGGATATAATTCCCTGCATACATTAGGATTAATACCTGTGGATGTAATTAAGTTTGATCGTGGATTTGTTCTTGATTGTCTGAGGAATGAGAAGGGACTTAATATTATATCCGGTCTCATAGATATCTTTGAGAAAATTGAACATGATGTGATTTGTGAAGGTGTAGAGACAAAAGATGAAGAACATCTGTTGTATGACTGTGGCTGTAAACAAGTGCAAGGATATTTGTATGACAGACCATTAGAGGTTGAGCGCTTTTTCGAGAAATATATATGTAACTAATGTAACTATTCAGAACCAAGACAATACAATCTTGTATTGTGCTGAACTGCACAGTCCGTATGAAAACGTAGTGATAGCAGGCCAAAATCCATCACCGTAGGTGATTCTGCATGGATTTTGGCCTGTTATTATGAATGCAATTCATAATAACATTGGGAACCTATGAGGGTACTGAATAGTTACTAACCAATAGAGAAAAAGGAACAGCTGTATTAAAGGCGGTTCCTTTTTCTGTGCAGTAATTTTCTTGTTGTACGAACAAGAAAAGAAGCAAGGAAAATACCCATGGCAATAGATGCAGAAATTTCAAATGTATAAATTAATAAATGCAAGGATTTTTGAGTGTTTCCCAATATTAGCTCCTGCATTGTATAAAAAATTGTACCGCCTGGCACAAGAGGAATTAAGCAGGATACCAGAAAAATAGTTGCCGGACATCTTCTTATAACAGCCAGCAATTCAGAAAAAAACGCACCAACCATGGCAGCTATAAAATATTGTCCAATATCATTTGAAAAAAAGATACCGGTAATAAGGTAAACCAACCAGCTTACCATACCGCCAATTCCACCAATAATCAAATTTTTTCCATGAACATTAAAAATAACACCAAATCCTAACACGCCACAAAAGGCACAGATACATTGAATACACCCTGTCAAAATATATTCCTTCAAAATAAACCTCATTTCTTCCGCAAATTCCCTGCAAATATTATAGTCTAATATATCATCATTGCGATTGCTACACCAATTGCCAGACCAGTAGCAACTAATATGGCTTCCGTCGCTCTAGAAATGCCAGTTACCGTATCGCTGGAAATAAAGTCACGCATGGCATTGGCAAGAGCTAGTCCTGGTACTAATAACATAATGCTTCCAATGATAATCTTATCTGAGTGAAGAGAGAACATGGGAGTGGAAGATACCAGCCGGCTTATGAATGCAGCCATAAAACTGCATACAAGATTTGTAAAAAAGGGGTTTGCATCCACATTGTAAAAAAAACAGGAGCAAAGCATGATAATAGCACCCACAAAAGCTGCCACAATGCCGTCTGCTAAAGTGCCACCAAAAAAAATACAAAATGACATAGCAACACCCATGTGTGAGATAAGCCGTAAAAAAAATCCCCATGGTGTACGCTTCTCAATTTCATGTATTTTTTCTTGAATCTCCTCATAATCTGGTTTTAAATTACAGATATATCGTGATAACTCATTATATTGTTCCATATGGTCTAAATTGGTTTGTATTCTTCGCACACGTCTGCTGGTAGTTAGTGAAGTGGTGCCATCTGATATGGTTACCACTATGCTGGACGGGATAGCAAATATATGCATATCACCAATACCATATGCCTTACAAATATATTGCATGCTCTGTTCTACACGGGATACTTCTGCACCACTGATAAGCAGATGATATCCAACTGTGACAGATGCATTTAAAATTTCTTCTATTGTCATAGAAATCTCCATTCTGTCATCCGGATGTACTGACCGGTACACGCTCTAACGGCATAAAGATGTAGGGCAATTTTGTTTCATTCAATAAAACATATCCCCGTATTCCATCAATGATTATATAGTAAAATATGTACATTTTCAAGAAAACTATGAAAGAATAAAAAAAATGAACTATTTCTAAAATCTCTTGACATAAAAATTAGTCGTGATATGATATTAAATTACGTGATGTCATACTTATGGCAAACAATAGTAATAAAGAAAGGAAACGGTGTAATGGGAAAAATATTCAAACATATGAAGCCATACTGGAAGTCAGTCATTATCATTTTTCTACTGTTAATTGTGCAGGCATGGTGTGACTTGTCATTGCCACAGTATACCTCCAATATCATTGATGTGGGTATTCAGAACAGTGGTGTGGAGCATGTGCTTCCGGAAGCAGTAACAGCAGAAGAATTTGAATCTGCCCAGATATTTATGACAGAAAACGAGTCTGCGGAGTGGCAGTCCTGTTATGAACAGGATGGTGATATTTATCGTCTTGCTGTCAGCAAAGGAAATGAATTAGAGGAACTGGATGAACGTTTTGCTATCCCCTTAATTTTAAATTATCAGTTATCTTCTATGGAAGAAGATAATTTTAAACAACAGATTGCAGAACAGAGCGGTCAGGATGTCAGTGTATTTGAGAATATGACGGCCAGCCAGATTGGCGAATCTATGGGCTTATCATTGGAAGTGTTTACAAAAGAAACAGAAGATGAGGATGGCAACATACAGGAAGTTACTTGTGTGGATATACGTCCTATGTTTGAGGCAATGCTGCAGACAGGTCAAATGTCACAGGAAGATATTCTTTCCATGCGTAGCCAGATGGAAGAAATGGTGGACACCATGGGAAGCCAACTTGTACAATCAACTGGTGTTGCCTATGCCATTCAATGTGATAAAGAAGCGGGTTTAAATGTTGATACAATGCAGACCGATTATCTTTGGATGTCAGGTCTTAAGATGTTAGCGATTGCTTTATTAATGGGAATCGTTTCCGTACTGATTGGTTTTGTTGCATCCAGAGTTGGTGCTGGTATTGGTATGACACTTAGAAACAATATTTTCAAGAAAGTAGTTGGCTTTTCTAATGCAGAAATGGATAAATTTTCTACAGCTTCACTAATAACAAGAAGTACCAATGATATCCAGCAGGTGCAGATGGTAATCACCATGATGCTTCGTATGGTATTATATGCACCAATCCTTGGTGTTGGCGGTATTATCAAGGTAATCGAAACGGGAGCCGGAATGGGCTGGGTAATTGTTCTTGCGGTACTTGTTATTTTAGGATTAGTGGGTTTCCTTATGGCAATTGCTATGCCAAAATTCAAATTAATGCAGTCATTAGTTGACCGTGTAAACCTGGTATCTCGTGAAATATTAACAGGTTTGTCCGTTATTCGTGCATTTGGCAGAGAACAGGAAGAAGAAAAGCGTTTTGATAAAGCAAATAAAGAACTGACTGGAACCATGTTATTTACTAACCGCACCATGAATTTTATGATGCCTGGTATGATGATGGTTATGTATGGACTTACTCTGTTAATCGTCTGGGTAGCTTCTCATAAAATTGATGATGGCTTGATGCAGGTTGGTGCCATGACAGCGTTTATTACCTATGCGATGCAGATTGTTATGTCTTTCTTAATGCTGACAGCCATGTCTATTATGCTTCCACGTGCCGGCGTGGCAGCAGAGCGTATTGACGAAGTACTCCGCACACATTCTTCCATCGAAGATGATGCACATCCGGAAGAAGCAGCAGAAAGTAATGGTGTGGTAGCATTTAACCATGTTTCCTTCCGTTATCCGGGAGCAAATGAAGATGTGTTAAGTGATATTGATTTTGTTGCTGAGCCAGGTAAGACAACAGCCATTATCGGTTCTACCGGTTGTGGTAAATCTACATTGGTAAATCTGATTCCTAGATTGTATGATGTAACTTCAGGTAGTGTAACATTAGATGGTCGGGATATTCGAAAAATAAAAATGTCTGACCTTAGAAATTATATTGGTTTTGTTCCTCAGAAAGGGGTTCTGTTCTCAGGAACCATTGCTTCTAACTTACGTTTTGGCAAGCGTGATGCCAGCGATAATGATATCCGGGAAGCAGCAGAAATCGCTCAGGCAATGGAATTTATTGAAGAAAAACCAAATAAATTTGACAGCCGCATTGCCCAGGGCGGTACTAACGTATCCGGCGGACAGAAGCAGCGTCTTGCCATTGCAAGAGCCATTGCAAAGAATCCAAAAATATTTATTTTTGATGACAGTTTCTCTGCCCTTGACCTTAAGACAGATGCAAAACTTAGAAAAGAGTTAGAGCGCAAGGTAAGCGACAGCACTGTTATTATTGTAGCGCAAAGAATTAGTACTATTTTGCATGCAGATCAGATCCTTGTATTGGATGATGGAAAGATCGTTGGCAAAGGTAAGCACGAAGAATTGCTTAAGAATTGTGAAGTATACCAACAGATTGCCAAATCCCAGTTGTCTGCTAAAGAATTAGGCATGGAAGGAAAGGAGGCATAGGTATGAGCGCAGAAAGAAAAGCAGGAACACATAAACCACCACGTGGCCCGATGGGTGGCGGACCAATGGCTCCGGGAGAGAAAGCAAAAGATTTTAAAGGTTCCTTTTCCAAATTATTGCGTTACATTGGAAACAGCAAAATTGCCATTCTTGTGGTAATGATTTTTGCAGCAATTTCTACTATATTTAGTGTAGCAGGACCAAAGATTATGGGTAAAGCTACTACAGCACTGGCTGATGGTCTGATGAACAAAATTGCCGGAACAGGTGGTATTGATTTTGACTACATTGGCAAAATTTTATTATTTACATTATGTTTATATGGGTTCAGTTCTGTCTTTAATTTTGTACAGGGATGGATTATGACTGGGATTACCCAGCGCCTTTGCTACCGCATACGAAAGGAAATCACAGAAAAGATTAACTGTATGCCTATGAAATATTTTGAAAGCCGCACATACGGTGAAGTATTATCAAGAATTACCAATGATGTAGATACCTTAGGACAGGGCTTAAACCAGAGTGTAACTACCATTATTACCTCTACCGCAACTTTAATTGGTACATTAGTAATGATGCTTAGTATCTCTCCATTAATGACCTTGATTGCTCTTGTTATTTTGCCAATTTCCGCAGGATTAGTATCTTTTGTTGTGAAGAAATCCCAGAATTTTTTTAAGACACAACAGGAGTACTTAGGAAAAATCAATGGTCAGGTGGAAGAAACTTACGGTGGACATCTAGTAATTAAGGCATACAATAAGGAAGAAGATGTTTTAAAAGACTTTGAAGAAACAAACAAGATTCTTTACCAGTCGGCTTGGAAATCCCAGTTTTTATCTGGTATGATGCACCCGATTATGATGTTTGTTGGAAATTTAGGATATGCAGCAGTAGCACTTTCTGGTGGTATGTTAGCAATTCGCAATATCATAACAATTGGTGATATTCAGGCGTTTATTCAGTATGTGAAGAACTTTACCCAACCAATCCAGCAGATTGCACAGGTAATGACACAGGTACAGTCTATGACAGCAGCAGCAGAGAGGGTGTTTGAATTCTTAGAAGAAGAGGAAGAAGACCAGTTTGCCGAAAATCCTGTAAAAGCAGATCGTATTGAAGGAAGTGTAAAGTTCAACCATGTAAGCTTTGGTTACAAGGAAGACCAGATGATTGTGAAGGACTTCAGTGTAGATGTAAAGCCGGGACAGAAAATTGCAATTGTAGGTCCAACCGGTGCCGGAAAAACAACCATGGTAAAATTGCTGATGCGTTTCTATGATGTAAACAGCGGCTCCATTTTCTTAGACGGACATAACGTCAAAGACTTTAACAGACGAGAGCTTAGAGATGCCTTTGGTATGGTATTGCAGGATACCTGGCTGTTCAAGGGAACCATTATGGAAAATATTCGTTATGGAAAATTAGATGCCACAGACGAAGAAGTCATTGCAGCAGCAAAGGCGGCCCATGCTCACCACTTTATTGAAACACTTCCCGGTGGATACCAGATGGAATTAAATGAAGATGCCAGCAATGTGTCCCAGGGACAGAAGCAGCTGCTTACCATTGCTCGTGCTATCTTAGCAGATAATCCGGTACTTATCTTAGATGAAGCTACCTCCTCTGTTGATACGCGTACAGAAATTCGCATCCAGAAAGCAATGGATAACCTTATGAATGGCAGAACCAGCTTTGTTATTGCCCATCGTTTATCTACTATTCGAGATGCCGACATGATTCTTGTCATGAAGGATGGTGACATCATCGAACAGGGAAATCATGATGAACTGTTAGCAAAACAGGGATTCTATGCTGAATTGTACAATTCACAGTTTGATGAAACTGCATAAAATGTAGTGTATGTTTGTCAGCATATTGCGGGTATTTGCAGAATTGTGCAGACATCTTCTATATAGCCTGAATCAGATTTGCTTATGAAAAATAGTCATTAGAGCGTGTTTGATTCAGGCTATTATTATATTTGGTGCAAAAACAGTTTGGTAACAACTTGCTGTTCAATTCAAAATATAGTAGAATGTAAAAGTTGTAAAGCATCGTAACTATTCAGTACCCTCATAGGTTACCAATGTTATTATGAATTATATTCATAATAACATGCAAAAATCCATGCAGAATCACCTACGGTGATGGATTTTGGCCTGCTGCCACTACGTTTTCATACGGACTGTGCAGTTCAGCACAATACAAGATTGTATTGTCCTGGTTCTGAATAGTTACAAAGCATCATTGAAAGAAGGAGGAGAAAAATTATGTTAAAAACATTAATTAAGGAAGTAAAGCAGTACAAAAAAGATTCTCTGCTTGCTCCCTTTTTATTGCGTTAGAAGTAATAATGGAAATCTTAATTCCATTAGTTACTGCATCCATTATTGACAATGGAATTGAAGCCGGCAATCTGAATCACGTATATAAATACGGAATTGTCATGGTTGTAATGGCTACACTTAGCTTAACTTTCGGTGCATCAGCCGGAACATTTGCAGCACGTGCATCCGCAGGTTTTGCAAAAAATTTACGAGAATCCATGTACAAAAATATACAGAGGTATTCTTTTTCCAACATTGATAAATATAGTACAGCAGGTCTTGTAACCCGAATGACTACAGATGTAACAAACGTTCAAAATGCATACCAGATGATACTTCGTATGTGTGTGCGTTCCCCATTAATGTTAATCTGTGCCATCATATTTAAAAAAGCAGATTTACGCCGTTCATTAGGCATTGTATTGCAGGATACCCATTTGTTTACAGGAACCGTTATGGAAAATATTCGTTTTGGGCGATTGGAGGCCACAGATGAGGAGTGTATTGCAGCTGCAAAACTCGCCAATGCAGATGGATTTATTTCAAGGCTTCCAAAGGGCTATCAGACATTGCTGACAGGAGATGGGGCTAACTTAAGCCAGGGGCAAAGACAGTTACTTGCTATTGCCAGAGCAGCTGTAGCAGACCCTCCAGTTCTTATTTTGGATGAAGCAACCAGTTCTATTGATACCAGAACAGAAACACTGGTCCAGCAGGGTATGGATCAGTTGATGAAAGGTAGGACTACATTTGTTATAGCCCATCGATTATCAACGGTTCGAAATTCTGACTGCATTATGGTATTAGAGCAGGGTAGAATTATTGAGCGTGGCACTCATGACGAGTTAATAGAGAAAAAAGGAAAATATTATCAATTATATACTGGAAATTTTGCAGAAGAAGCAGTATAATCAATGTAAGTATGTCTACAATGTAGTGTTTTGTGTGTAAAAACGCTATGTGCCACATCGAAAATAACTGCTGCAATTTTCAATCTCAGATAGTTATTTTTTCGATGTGCCAGACAAAATACGTTTGTTACAGCAGACAAACACAATAAGGAGGCCGCTTATGAAGCACAAATGGCGACATATACTACAATATTCTCTGGTTATACTACTGATTTTTTCAACATGGATAACAATAGACCATGTATATGCAGCAGGTAAGCAAAAAACTGCACAAGATGTTGTAGACGACATGGGTGTAGGTTGGAATCTTGGTAATTCTCTGGATGCCTATTCCTATGATTTGGGATATGTGACACCTGAAAGGACAGAAAAGCTGTGGGATAATCCCCTTACTACCAAGCAGTTAATCAATACGGTAGCAGATGCCGGATTTGGTTCCATCCGTATTCCCGTGACATATGTGAATCACATAGACGACAATGGTAATATTGATAAGGCATGGTTAAAAAGAATTGCCCAAATAGTAAACTATGCATTAGATAATGATTTATATGTTATTATTAATGTACACCATGATACCGGTCATGAAGGCTGGATTTGTGCAGATGCAGACACTTACAAAACAGATGTGGAAAATTTGCTAAATATCTGGAAGCAGGTTGCAGCTTATTTCAAGAATTACAGTGACAAATTGTTATTTGAATCTACAAATGAAATTTTAAATACAAATAACAACTGGGATTGGAATACAGCCTGGAAGGATTTTCGTGTAGTACATGACATGAATCAGCAATTCATTAACACCATTCGAAAAACCGGAGGGAAAAATAAAAATCGTTATCTTGTAATGAGCACATGGGGTGCATCCTCTGACAGCTGTCAGATTGAACAGATGTTTTATAAAAACTTTAAAGACACTGCAAAGGATCGTTTGATTTTAAGTGTTCATAATTATATGAGCAGTGAATCGTCTATTGATACAGTAATTACATCCCTTGAAAGCTATTCTAAAAAATATGATATACCAATTATTATTGATGAATTTGGAACCAATTCAAGAGTAGAATCCAGTACCCGTATTTCATCAGCAGAATACTATGTAAAGACAGCAAAAAAAGCCGGTATTACCTGTTTCTGGTGGGATAACGGCAGTGATTTTGCTCTCTTGAATCGTCATACATACAAGTGGAAGAATAAAACACTGGTAGATGCATTAGTAAATTCTGTGCAATAATTTATACATAAAAGCTGAGATATCAAATAATAGCGATATCTCAGCTTTTATATACCAGGTAAGTGCACTAGGGCGCCAAGTGCCAGTACAAATTGTTATACCTAATGAAACTTAATATATTTTAAACTGAAATGGATTGTGGTACTGCGCCACACCATTTAATTTCTCCTCAATGCGAAGAAGCTCATTGTATTTTGCAACACGGTCAGAACGGCATGGTGCACCTGTCTTGATTTGTCCTACATTTAAAGCGACGGCAATATCTGCAATAATGGCATCCTCTGTTTCACCGGAACGATGGGAGATGACTGCATGGTATCCGTGCTTATGAGCAAGTTCCACCGCTTCAAAGGCTTCTGTAAGGGTGCCGATCTGGTTGACCTTCACAAGAATAGCATTGCCGGCATGCTTCTGAATACCACAGGCAAGGCGTTTTGTGTTTGTGACAAATAAATCATCTCCAACAAGCTGTACTTTATTACCTAATTCTTCTGTCATATGAACCCAGCCGTCCCAATCTTCCTCGTGCAAACCATCTTCAATGGAAACAATTGGAAATTCCTGAATCAGTTCACGGTAATACGCAACCATTTCTTCCGATGTTCTCGTAACCTTTTCTCCGCTCATTTTACTTTCACCCGGGAACACATAGGTGCCTGACTTTTCATCATAAAGCTCGCTGGCAGCAGCATCCATGGCAATGGATACCTCTTCCCCAGGTTTGTAGCCGGCAAGACGAATGGCCTCTACAATTAAGCTTAACACCTCTTTTGCATTTTCCACATCAGGTGCAAAACCACCTTCATCACCTACACCGGTTCCGTAACCCTTACTGATAAGAAGCCGTTTCAGATGATGGTAAATTTCTGCACAGATGCGCAGTGCCTCGCGAAAACAGCAGGCACCAATCGGCATAATCATGAATTCCTGAAAATCAACCGTGTTATCAGCATGAACACCACCATTTAAAATGTTCATCATAGGGCATGGCATAAGCTTTGTAAGTGTTCCACCCAGATACTGATAGAGAGGAATTTCCAAGGCTTTGGCAGCGGCTCTGGCTACTGCCATGGAAGCACCCAGCATGGCATTAGCGCCAAAATTACTTTTATTGTCAGTACCATCTGCCTCAATTAAAAGTGTATCAATTCTTGCCTGTTCCAGTGCATTTTCACCTACTAACACCTTTGCAATTTTCGTGTTCACATGCTTTACAGCCTTTTCTACACCAAGTCCACGATAACGTCTGTCCCCGTCTCTTAATTCTACCGCTTCAAATTTACCAGTAGAAGCACCGGAAGGTACTGAAGCTCTGCCGGTGTGGCCTGTAGCCAATGTAACTTCTACCTCTACTGTAGGGTTCCCTCTGGAATCTAAGATTTCTCTGCCGAATACATCGGTAATTTCTAAATACTGATACATAAAATGACGTCTCCTTTTCCTATTTAATTGCACAATAGGCATTTGCGAAAGTGATAACCATCCGTAAATTGTCAGAATTGTTTGTGCAAATAGCTGCTTACTACATAGTCTATATTTGACGCGCTCTCGCTCCCCTCAAACGTAGCGGACACTAAGGCTGTAAAATACACAGCCTAAGTGCCGACGTTTTCAGAGGGTCACATATAGACTATGTAGCAAACAGATATCTGTCACAAACAATTCTGACAATTTACTACCTTGTTGGTGTTTCGCAATTATCTATTTAATTGCACAATGCTTTAAAAATAGTGTGCCAGAAATATTCTGTTTTATGCACCTTAAATTTGGAATAATGCTTGCATATTAGATTTTAGAGTTGTATAATATTACAGTGTTTGGCTGTAAAACAAACTGTATAGTAACAGCAGAAAGAGGCGAACAATATGAAAACACTGGGCGTAATTGGCGGATTAGGACCGATGGCTACTGCTTATTTTTTAGAACAATTGGTTAAAATGACAGATGCGCCATGTGATCAGCAACACATAGAGAGTATCATTTATCATATGCCAACCATTCATGATAGAACGGCATATATATTGAATCATGAGAATCCGAATCCTTTACCCGAATTATTAGAGGTCATAAAAAAATGTGAAAAACAGGGCTGTGAAGTAATTGCCATTCCTTGCGTAACAGCACAGTATTTTTATGACGATATCACGCAGGCAGTAAAGGGTAACGTAATACATATTATTCGTGAGACCCTTGCATACTTGAAAAAAAACGGATGCAGGCGTATGGGAATCATGGCAACAGCAGGCACGGTAAAAAGTGGGCTGTTCCAGAAGGAAGCAAAAGCGTATGGAATTGATGTGATTGTTCCGGATGAGAAACACCAGAATATAACCATGGAAATTATTTATGATGAAGTAAAAGCAAATTTTCCAGTTGATTTTGATAAATTTCGCAGTGTTACATCACATTTACATAATAAAGGGGCTGAAATTGTTGTATTAGGCTGCACAGAGCTATCCATTGCCAAAAAAGAAGGATACCTAGAACCAGGGCTTCTGGATGTAGTGGACGTGCTTGCAGCTAGCAGCATTCTGTCCTGTGGAGCTAAGTTAAAGAAAGAATATCAACAATTAATTACCTAATTACCCATGAGTAATAGTAAAATAGGGGAAAGGAACTATGTTTTAAACTATGAGAAAAAATATTTTGACTTATTTGGAGAAAACTGTTAGAGAAGTGCCGGATAAAACAGCTTTTGTAGATGATGCTTCTTCTTTAACATTTCAGCAACTTTCCAACTATGCAATGGCAATTGGTACTTCGCTGTCAGAAAAAAATCTCTACAAAGAACCTGTCGTTGTATTGATGGATAAATCACCTGATACAATTGCAGCATTTTTAGGAGTTGTGTATGGCGGGTGTTACTATATCCCTATGGATGCAGAAATGCCAAAGCTTCGAATGGAACTTATTTTAGAAAAAGTGCAATCCAGGTTGATTATTGCAGATGAAAAGAATTATGAACTTGCCTGTTCTTTAGGAACGAATATGGAAGTGGTTCTTTTCAAAGATTTAGCAAAAACAACCATACAGCCTGCTGTAATAGAAAACATACGAAGCAAGGCCTTAGATATTGACCCCATTTATGTTGTATTTACATCCGGGTCAACGGGGGTGCCAAAGGGTGTAACAGCCTGTCATCGTTCAGTTATTGACTATGTAGACAGTTTGTCAGAAGTGTTAGCATTTAACAGAGATTCTGTCTTTGGTAACCAGACACCTCTTTATTTTGATGCATGTCTGAAGGAAGTGTTTGGCACACTGAAATTTGGTGGAACTACTTATTTTATTCCGAAAAGCTATTTTATGTTTCCGCTAAAGCTTGTAGAATATCTGAACGAACATAAAATCAATACTGTATGCTGGGTTGTTTCTGCTCTGACAGTAATTTCATCAACCGGTACATTTGAAGAAGCAGTTCCAAAGTATTTAAAGACAATTGCCTTTGGAAGCGAAGTATTTCCAATTAAACAATTTAACTTGTGGCGTTCCGTACTGCCGGAGGCAGAATTTATAAATTTATATGGACCAACAGAGGGTACCGGCATGTGTTGTTATTACAAAGTAACCCGGGATTTTGAATTAGATGAAGTCATACCTATCGGCAAACCCTTTGATAATACGGAGATTCTGCTGCTCAATGAAAAAAATGAATTAGCAGCAGAGGGAGAGAATGGTGAAATCTGCATACGAGGCACTTCTGTTACATTAGGATATTACAAGGATGCAGAGAAGACCTCTCAAGCCTATGTGCAGAATCCCTTAAATACACTTTACCCTGAAATTATCTACCGAACGGGAGATTTGGCAAAATATAATGAGCACAATGAACTGGTATTTGTATCGAGAAAAGATTACCAGATTAAACATATGGGACACCGCATTGAACTTGGAGAAATCGAAGCAAATGTGAACCGGTCAGATGGTATTCAGACTGCCTGCTGTATTTATGATAAATCTACATCAAAAATAGTACTGTATTACACAGGAGAAATAGGGAAACCAGCCTTGACAAAAGCATTGAAGGAATACCTTCCACGGTATATGATGCCTAATTATATTGAGAAATTAGAGCAGATGCCATTAACACCAAACGGTAAGTTGAATCGTGTATTTTTAAAAGAAAAATTTGCAAACCGCAAAGGATAAATATAATAAAGAATGGAGAAAGAAAAATGGACGAATTATTAGAAATTTTAAAAGAACTGCATGAGGATGTAGACTATGAGACATGTGATAATCTAGTGGATGGCAAAATCTTAGATTCCTTTGACATTGTAACCTTAATTGGTGAAATCAGTAGCACCTTTGATATTCAGATTAAAGCAAAGGAAATTGTGCCGGAGAATTTTAATTCCATGCAGGCAATGTATAAAATGATCGAGCGCCTTCAGGATGAATAAGAGAGGGTACTATGTTATTTACATCTTATGAGTTTATCGGATTTATGTTTGCCGTATTTGCGTTGTATTATCTTGTACCAAAACGGTTTCAGCAGATCCTTCTGCTAGCGGCAAGTTACTTGTTTTACTTCTGTGCCGGCACTTTCTATCCGATATTTATACTGATAACAACACTTACCACATATCTGACAGGAATGAAACTGGAAAAACTGCTTCTTGAAAAAAAAGCATATGTAAAGGAACATAAGGCAGAGCTGTCGAGAGAAGAGAAAAAGGCATATAACGAAAGAATGCAGAAAAAGCGATTTCGCTGTATGTTGTTATGTATGTTGCTGAATTTCGGCATTTTAGCAGTGTGCAAATACACCAATTTTGCCATTGTGAACATCAATTCCCTGTTACATACATTTGGCTCCGATACAGAACTCTCTCTGATGAATCTGGTTCTTCCGATGGGAATTTCCTTTTACACATTCCAGTCTATGGGATACCTCATTGATATATACTGGGAAAAGTACAATGCCGAGAAAAATCCATTTCATTTTGCCTTGTTTGTATCCTTTTTCCCACAGCTCATTCAGGGGCCTATCAGTCGCTTTGATAAATTATCGGAAACCTTGTTTGTCCCTCACAGCTTTGACTGGAAAAATATTACGTATGGGTTGGAGCGGATTCTCTGGGGATATTTTAAGAAAATGGTAATTGCTGACAGAATGTTAGTCGCAGTAAATACCATTATTCAGGACTCTGCCACTTATTCCGGTACATATGTACTGGTAGGCATGGTATTTTATGCGTTGGAATTATATGCAGATTTTACAGGTGGTATTGATATCACAATCGGTATTGCTGAAGTCATGGGCATACGGGTAGAAGAAAACTTTATTCGTCCATATTTTTCAAAAAATATTGCAGAATACTGGCGCAGATGGCATATCAGTATGGGAACCTGGTTCAAGGATTATATTTTTTATCCTATGAGTATATGGAAACCACTTATGGATTTTTCAAAAAAAGTGAAGAATCGTTTTGGTACTGGTGCCGCAAAACGCGTTTCCGTCTATACTGCAACAATTGTCACATGGTTTGTAACTGGTATCTGGCATGGTGCAAGCTGGAATTTTATTATGTGGGGGCTGATGAACGGCTTTGTGATTATTATCTCTCAGGAATTTGATCCACTTTATCAAAAATTCCATGCACGTTTTCCAGGATTAAAGGCGAACCTGTGTTATGGAATCTTTGAAATGGTACGAACATTTCTGTTAATGAGTTGTTTAAGATTATTTGACTGTTATCGTGATGTGAAAGAAGCTTTTTCTATGTTTTTTTCCATGTTTATGAAAGCAAATCCCAAGGTTCTGTTTGATGGCAGTCTGATGCAATTAGGACTAACGGTAAGCGATTATGTCATTCTTCTGACTGGTACGATTTTGTTGTTTACTGTCAGCATTTTGCAGGAGAAACATCCGGTCAGAGACAGGCTTTATGAGAAACCGGCTATTTTACGCTACTGTATTCATTTCCTTCTTGTATTTGCTGTACTGGTATTTGGTATGTATGGAGTGGGCTTTGATTCTAACCAATTTATCTATAACCAGTTTTAGTCTATTATTATAACAGAAAGGAACGAATCAAAATATAGTGCTGTGAGGGGGGTGACACAGCACTATGGTATAAATTATGAAA
The DNA here is from genome assembly GCA_045122835.1 of Lachnospiraceae bacterium. Classification (GTDB taxonomy): domain Bacteria; phylum Bacillota; class Clostridia; order Lachnospirales; family Lachnospiraceae; genus JBGVMW01. The sequence goes on along the minus strand of JBGVIB010000014.1, from coordinate 9,411 downwards.
AAATTTAAAAGAAGAGGTGCACTTGCCGCCGTCATGGTAGTGATTTCCATTCTGATATTAGGGTTATTCCAACGACTGGTGACTCCAAAATACATGACCACACTGACGGATGGTGCATTTATAGCTGAATATTATGACGAAACACTGCCACATGATGTTTTGTTCATTGGCGATTGTGAAGTGTACGAAAACATTTCACCAATAACCATGTGGGAACAATATGGCATTACTTCATATATACGGGGAAGTGCGCAGCAGCTTATCTGGCAGTCCTATTATCTTTTAGAAGAATCACTAAAATACGAAACACCAAGAGTGGTTGTTTTTAATGTGCTTTCTATGAAATATGGAGAACCGCAAAATGAGGCATATAACCGCCTGACTTTAGACAATATGAAATGGTCCTTAAGCAAATGGAATGCTATTTTAGCTTCTATGACTGAGGAAGAACATGCTATCGAATATATCTTTCCGCTGCTGCGATACCACTCAAGATGGAACCAGTTGACAGCAGAGGATTTTGATTATTATTTTACCAAAAAGAAGCATACCCACAATGGATATTATATGCGAGTGGATACAAGAGCAGTATCTACTGTACCAAGAGAAAAACCATTGCCGGATTATCAGTTTTCTGATGTCTGTTATGAGTATCTTGATAAAATGCGGATACTGTGCGAAGAAAATGGTATTCAATTTGTACTTATGAAAGCACCGAGTATATATCCTAGCTGGTATGATGAATGGGAAAAACAAATGGATGCTTATGCCCAAAAGCATGGCTTGACATATTTCAATTTCCTCGAATTATCAGCAGAAACGGGTATTGACATGCAGACAGATACATATGATATGGGACTTCATTTAAATGTGAATGGTGCCGAAAAGCTAGCTGGTTATCTGGGAAATCAATTGCAGACAGCATACAGTCTGCCAGACCATAGAGCGGATGAGAATTATCAGAAAGTCTGGCGGGAAAAAACTGATTTTTATAACCAGATGAAGGAAGACCAGTATAAGGAATTAGAAGAATACGGTTATCTGAAAAGCTACGGAGCAGCAGAGCCGGAACAAAATTAATAAAAAGCTACATATAGAAAGGAAATGAGATTAATTATGAAAAGAAAGAAATTTTTAGCAATTATGGCAGTGTGCTGCCTTGCAGGAATGACAGCCTGCGGTGGAAATAGTGAGTCAAGCACAGAAACATCCAATTCTTCACAAGAGAGTAATACAAATACTGACAATGACGAACAGGCAAATACTACAAAGGCAGACGCTGTTGCAACAGAAACTGCTATACCGGAAACTACTCCATCTGATAGTACAGCAACCGAGGCTCCGGAAGAAGAGAAAGAACCTGTAGGGTATTACCTGACAGCACAGGATGTAAACATTGAAATGAATGTTGCGGCTAAAGAGATTATCGATGGATTAGGTGAATATTCTGATTATTTTGAAGCAAAAAGCTGTGCTTTTAACGGCATTGACAGAACTTATATCTATACAGACTATGAAGTTTACACCTATCCTTATAACGGGGTAGATTATATAAGTGGTATTTATTTAGCGGAAACTGCACAGACAAATGAGGGCTTGAAAATCGGTGATTCCTACGACCGTATGATTGAATTATATGGAGAGGATTACACAGAAGATATTGGTCTTTATACTTACGAGAAAGACTCTACTAAGCTGGATGTTCTAATAGAGGGAGACAGCGTAATTTCCATTGAATACAAAGCAATTCCACCTAAAGATGCACTAGTTAGTAATTAATTATTTTATACTAAGAAAGAAGGACTGTTTTTATGAAATATATAAAATGTTTTAGCACATTATTAATAATTGCTATAGCAATCTCCATGTTTTTTGCACTCCCTGAGAAAGCAGAAGCGGCAAAAAAAAATGATGCATCTCTTACCACTTCCACCATTCGTGTGGGTAAGATGACAAGGATAAAATCTGAAATAGAGGATCTTACCTTTACTTCTAGTAACCCGGAAGTAGCATTTGTTGCTCCAAATGGCGTAGTATCAGGTAAAACCGTGGGAACAGCAACAATTAAGGTTAGCAAAAAAGGATACAAAACAAAATCATTTAAAATCACTGTAGAAAATAATAAAAAATTTGAAGATGAAGGTGGTATTCTTGTTTGTAAAGACGAGCTGCAATTTTCAAAAAAGAGCATTAAGCAGGCAGAATCCGGTGGTGAATACAAATTTTCTGCACGCCTTGGCAATGTGTCGTCTCACAAATTAACGGATATTAAGCTTACCTATGCTGTAAATAAGAAAAAAAATAATGGTACAACCATAACAGCAACAAAACATGCTACCATTGATAAAATCAGTGCTGGCAAAACCGGATATGTAAAATTAGAAGGAACAGGCAAAGGGAAAGTTGTTGACGTCAAATTAAAAAATATGACATATACTGTCGACAAAAAATATATTGTAACTTATGATGCAGAAGCTAAGACATATACGGTAGATTTTGTAGAAAAGGATACAACAAAACCACAACTGGATTATGTTTTTGATATGACTTTTTACATCGGAGAAGATTTTGACTATGACCATTATGTAAAGTATTCTGATAACAGAGCTATCCATCCAACCTTAGAGATTGATGACAGCAAAGTTAATAAAAAGAAAGCTGGTACATATCCGATCACATATACAGTAAAAGACAATGATGGTAATACAACTTCAAAATCAGCAAAGATTACCGTCATTGCAAATAAACCTGCTGGTTATGCTACATATGACCAATTAGATAAAAAAGCAGATACTATCTTAAGTAACATTCTCACCCCGTCTATGAATAAGACAGAAAAAGCAAAAGCAATTTATAGCTATGTACGTTCTCATATGGGCTATGTCAATACTTCTGATAAATCAGACTGGCGTATAGCGGCATATCGGGCAATGACCAGAAAAAGTGGTGACTGCTTTGTTTATTATTCCATAACACAGATTCTGCTGACGAGGGCTAACATTCCAAACATGCAGGTTCAGAGAACAACCAGTACACATTATTGGAGTCTTGTTCAAGTGGAAGGGGGCTGGTATCATTTAGATACTACACCTAGAAATCTTGGCGGTAAGTTCTGTCTGGTAACAGATCAACAGCTTACAAATTATATGAACGCTACTGGTGACAGAAATTCTCATACCTATGATAAGAGTAAGTACCCGGCACGCGCAACAAAGATTATTTCTGATATAATGTAAGAAATAACAAATATTATAGACAACAGCTTCAATTTTACTGGGGCTGTTGTTTTCCATTTTGAGAGAAAGAGTAGGGTAATACATGGGAAAATCGTTATTCATAGCAGAAAAACCAAGCGTGGCACAGGAATTTGCCAAGGCTTTACATGTGAATGCGGGAAGAAGGGACGGCTATTTAGAATCGGAGGAAGCGATTATAACATGGTGTGTAGGTCACCTGGTAACAATGAGTTATCCTGAAGTCTATGATATGAAGTATAAAAAATGGAATATGAATACGCTTCCATTTATACCGGATACCTATTTATATGAAGTAATCCCTGCCGTAGAAAAACAGTTCAAAATTGTAAGCGGACTGCTGAATCGCAAAGATGTGGATTGTATTTATGTCTGCACTGACTCCGGACGGGAAGGAGAGTATATTTATCGTCTGGTGGAGCAGCAAGCGAATGTAAAGGACAAGGTCCGAAAACGTGTCTGGATTGATTCCCAGACAGAAGAAGAAATCCTTAGAGGCATTCGTGAAGCAAAGGATTTATCTGAGTATGACAACCTTTCTGATGCTGCCTACCTTCGGGCAAAGGAAGATTACCTCATGGGTATTAATTTTTCAAGAGCATTGACGTTAAAGTATGGCAATTCTATCTCAGATTTTTTAAAGACGAAATATACTGTTGTATCGGTAGGACGTGTTATGACCTGTGTATTAGGTATGGTTGTCCGCAGGGAGCGGGAAATTCGGGGATTTGTTAAGACACCATTTTACCGTGTAAATGCTGATTTTGACTGCAACGGAGCAACAATTACCGGAGAATGGAAGGCCGTGGAGGGTTCTGAATATTTTCTTTCGCCTAAATTATATAAGGACAACGGATTCTTAGCGCGAAAAGAAGCAGAAGCCTTTGCGGAAAAAATCATGGCAATAGAGCCAAGGCAGGGCATTGTAGAACTGGTAGAGAAGAAGAAAGAAAAGAAAAATCCACCTCTGTTATTTAATCTGGCAGAATTGCAGAATGAATGTTCAAAGCTTTTTAAAATAAGTCCTGATGAAACACTGCGCATTACTCAGGAATTGTATGAAAAGAAGCTGGTTACCTATCCAAGAACAGATGCCAGAGTGTTATCTACTGCAGTGTCCAAAGAGATACATAAGAATGTAAGAGGACTTACTAATTTTCAGCCAGGTGCCTTAGCTGCAAAGGAAATTTTAGATAATGAGATGTGGAAGGGCATAGGAAAAACACGTTATGTCAATGATAAACAGATAACAGACCATTATGCCATCATACCAACAGGGCAAGGATTACAGGCATTTCCGGGCTTGTCAACAACGGCAAAGGGTGTGTATCAGCAGATAGTAAAGCGTTTTTTAAGTATTTTTTATCCACCTGCAGAATATCAGAAAATTAGTCTTACTATATTAGTAGGAAAAGAGCGTTTCTTTGCCGGCAGTAAAGTGCTGCTTAAGGAAGGCTATTTAAAAGTGGCAGGTGTGCCTAAAGAGAAGAAAACAGAAGATGGGGAAGGGGATAATTCACAAAATCTTCTCCCGGCATTAAGCACCTTGAAAAAGGGAACTATACTTCCTCTAACGGGAATAAACATCAAGGAAGGAGAAACCTCACCTCCAAAGCGTTACAATTCCGGTTCCATGATTTTAGCCATGGAAAATGCAGGACAATTAATTGAAGATGAAGAGCTTCGTGCCCAAATTAAGGGAAGTGGTATTGGAACTAGTGCTACAAGAGCAGAAATTTTGAAAAAACTGGTGAATATAGGATATTTATCACTGAACAAAAAAACGCAGGTTATTACACCAACCCAGTTAGGAGAAATTATTTTTGAGGTAGTAAATGCATCCATCCGTTCTCTTTTAAACCCGGAACTGACGGCAAGCTGGGAAAAAGGACTGACTTATGTGGCAGAAGGATCTATTTCTTCTGAAGAATATATTCAAAAGCTGAATACTTTTGTGGCAAAGCATACACAGAACGTGAAGGGATTAAACAATCAGTTTTATCTTAGAAATAATTATGCAAGAATAGCAGAATTTTATAAAAAATAAGAAAAAAGGAGAATATCACTATGATACCATGTACAATTCAGGATTTATATACCGTGGAGCAGACCATTGCAAAGGACCTTTTAGAACGTTATACCTATCCGTGGGAAGTTCTCCCACACATTAGTGAATTTATAAAAGAGGCAGGTAAGGCACTAGATAAAGATATTTTTGAGGAAAAAGGTGAAAATATCTGGATTGCAAAAGATGCAACTGTGGCACCTACTTCATGTATCAATGGTCCATGCATCATATGCAGTGGTGCAGAAATCAGACACTGTGCATTTATCCGCGGAAATGCTATCGTAGGCGAAGGAACTGTTGTAGGAAATTCTACAGAACTTAAGAATGTCATTCTTTTCAATAGCGTTCAGGTTCCACACTATAATTATGTTGGAGATTCCATTTTAGGTTATAAATCCCATATGGGCGCCGGTTCCATTACTTCTAACGTAAAATCAGATAAGACACTGGTTGTGGTGAAAGCTGACGGAGAAGAACAGTTTGAAACCGGTTTGAAGAAATTCGGTGCCATGTTAGGTGATCATGTTGAAGTGGGCTGCAACAGTGTATTGAACCCAGGAACTGTTATTGGCCAGAATTCCAACGTATATCCTCTTTCTATGGTTCGAGGTTTTGTACCTGCCCACAGTATTTATAAAAACAAAAATGAGGTTGTAGAAAAAGATACAGTTGGCTAACTGTTATACCATAAAAGCATCTACATAATTTACAATGAAAATCCGATATACATATATAAACATGTATCCGGAGACATAAGACTGATACAATATTGAGAATATTGTGCTGGTCCGGAAAGGAGGTACAGGGGGGATGTATGAGAATTATAGCAACCGATTTGATTGATGATACTATGAAGCTGGCCAAGCCTATCTATGTGGGTAATTGTCTTATATTAAAAAAAGGAGCGGAAAAACTGACGCGGTATGTACGAAACCTTATGAATATGAATGTACGTTACCTATGTGTAGAGGATGACCAGAGTGAAGGAATTAAAATACCGGAAATAATTTCCAATGAATCCAGACTTGTATGTAAAGAGCGTTTAGAAAGTACCATACAGAATCTGAAACAGAAACAGCAATTTAATATTGGAGGATTAAATGACTGTATCAATGAAATTATGCAGGAGGTTAATAAAAATTCTGGTGTACAAATTAGTCTGCTGGATTTAAACTCCACTGATGAATACACAATGACTCACTGTGTCAATACCATGATATATTCTATTGTTATAGGAAAAGAAATGAATCTTCCATCCAGTGTGATGGAAGAACTCTCCATGGGAAATTTGCTTCATGATATTGGCAAAAGTTTCTTAAAGCATGAGATTATTTTTAAAGATGGCAAATTGAGTAATGAAGAATTTGAGTATGTAAAGCAGCATCCACGTTATGGATATCATGTGGTAAAAAATCTTTCTAACTTGTCAAATGCTTCAAAGGATATTGTGCTTCATCACCATGAACGGTTGGATGGAACCGGGTATCCGAACAAATTAAAAGGTGATGAAATCAGTCAGTTAGCAAGAATTACTGCTATTTCTGATGTATACGATGCGCTCACAACAGACCGTTGTTACCGAAAAAAATGGACTACTGCCAAGGCATTAGATTTTCTGGTTGAAAATGCAGGTCCACACCTAGATATTTCTATGGTACATTCTTTTATGCAATTAGTGGCCGTATATCCAACAGGCAGTACCGTGCGACTTTCTGATAACCGACTTGCAATTGTTGCCGAACAGAACCGATTTACACCGTTAAGACCGATTGTCCGTGTGATTACAGATGAGTATGGAAACAGCGTTACACCATACGATTTGGACTTAATGGATATACTTTCAATCACCATTATTGACTCTGAAATAGAAGTGACAGAAAGCAAACAGAATGTCGCATACAGCGATTCTCATATGCAAAAAGAAAGCGAGAGGTAAAGAAAAAAGAATTTTTTTAAGAAATTTGTAAAAAAGTATGGACGAATGACAAACTTTATGAGAAAATGGAATTAGTGTTAAATTATTATCATTTAACAAATAACGAATACACATATGGAAGGAGTTTTAACATGATTTACTCACATGAAGTTGAAAAGATGTGTCCGGTTGCTAAAGGTGCAAAGCACGAGCCGGCTCCAATCCCAGAAGAAGGAAAATGGGTACATTCTAAAAAAATCGAGGATATTTCCGGTTTTACACACGGTGTAGGCTGGTGTGCTCCACAGCAGGGTGCTTGTAAGCTTTCTTTAAATGTAAAGAATGGTATTATTGAAGAAGCATTAGTAGAAACTATCGGATGTTCAGGTATGACACATTCCGCTGCTATGGCTGCTGAAATCTTACAGGGTAAGACAATCTTAGAAGCATTAAATACTGACTTAGTATGTGATGCTATCAACACAGCTATGAGAGAATTGTTCTTACAGATTGTATACGGAAGAACTCAGAGTGCTTTCTCTGATGATGGTCTTGCAATCGGTGCAGGTCTTGAAGATTTAGGTAAAGGCCTTCGTTCTCAGGTTGGTACAATGTACGCAACAAAGGCAAAAGGTGTTCGTTACTTAGAGATGGCTGAAGGTTATGTTACAGGTATTGCTCTTGATGCAGATAACGAAGTTATCGGTTATCAGTTCGTAAGCCTTGGCAAGATGACTGACTTCATCAAAAAGGGTGATGACCCGAATACTGCTTGGGAAAAAGCTAAGGGACAGTATGGTCGTGTAGCAGATGCTGTTAAGATTATTGACCCAAGAGAAGAGTAATAGAGGGAGGACATAGAAATGGCATTATTTGAATCATATGAAAGAAGAATTGACACTATCAATTCTGTATTAAATAGTTATGGTATCAGCTCCATCGAAGAAGCTGAAAAAATCACAAAAGATGCTGGACTTGATGTATATGATCAGGTTAAGAAGATTCAGCCTATCTGTTTCGAGAACGCTTGTTGGGCTTACACAGTAGGTGCTGCAATCGCAATCAAAAAAGGTTGCAGAAAAGCTTCTGAAGCTGCTGCTGCAATCGGTGAAGGTCTTCAGGCATTCTGTATCCCAGGTTCCGTTGCTGACCACAGAAAAGTAGGTTTAGGCCATGGTAACTTAGGTAAGATGTTATTAGAAGAAGAGACAGAATGTTTCTGTTTCTTAGCTGGACATGAATCTTTTGCTGCTGCTGAAGGTGCTATCGGTATCGCAGAAAAGGCTAACAAGGTTCGCCAGAAACCTTTAAGAGTTGTATTAAACGGTTTAGGAAAAGATGCAGCTCAGATTATTTCCCGTATCAACGGATTTACATTTGTTGAGACAAAGTATGACTACAAAGAAGCGAAAGTTAATGTAGTATACGAAAAAGCTTACTCTGATGGACTTCGTGCAACTGTAAAATGTTACGGTGCTGATGATGTTCAGGAAGGTGTAGCTATCATGCACTTAGAAAACGTTGGTGTTTCTATCACAGGTAACTCTACAAACCCAACACGTTTCCAGCACCCAGTTGCAGGTACATACAAGAAAGAATGTATCGAGCAGGGTAAGAAATACTTCTCTGTAGCTTCTGGTGGTGGTACAGGTAGAACACTTCACCCAGATAACATGGGCGCAGGTCCTGCTTCTTATGGTATGACAGATACTATGGGACGTATGCACTCTGACGCACAGTTCGCAGGTTCTTCTTCCGTTCCAGCTCACGTAGAAATGATGGGCTTAATCGGTATGGGTAACAACCCTATGGTTGGAGCTACTGTTGCGGTAGCTGTATCAATTGAAGAAGCTGCTAATGCAGGTAAATTCTAAATAATAAGCTGAAAATGCTTTACTTATGGGGACTTCTCAAGTCGTGGTTCGATTTGAGAAGCCCTCATTTTTTTTGTGCGCAAGCCGCACTATCGTTTTATGGTGGGTTTTCGTCTGGTGATTGCAAAAATAACATTACTGCGTTATACTATGATATGATTTGCAAAAAGGAGGATTTTTATTTTATGCAAAGGAAAGTGATAGCAGGGTTGATGCTTTCAACTATGATATTTTGTTTGTCTGCTTGTGGCTCTGGCAATGATCAGAAAGGCAATATATCTGATAATACACAGGAAACTT
>JBGVIB010000013.1:0-6893 GCA_045122835.1 Lachnospiraceae bacterium | reverse complement strand
GCAAGATAAAAAGCAACCGGTAGGTATCATTCACATTAGAAAATTCGTATACTGAAAAGAAGAGTATTAAGACAGAAAACAATAGTTGTTTCTGTCTTAATATGCATGATGAAGTGTATAGATAGATTTATCATTTTAAGTTGTCTTAGTCGGACGAGGCTAATTTATTAGAATGGTATTGTGTAACAAAAAAGGAGGCAACACATTATGAAATTAACATATTTATTAGAGCGAATTCCATATACCTGCGTTCAGGGAAATTCAGACATTGAAGTAACCACAATCATCAACGACTCCAGAAAAGTAACAGAAGGCTGTCTTTTCTTCTGCATTACGGGCACCGCATTTGATGGCCACTCAGTAGCATCAGAGGTCGCAAAGCAGGGCGCAAAAGTCCTTATTGTAGAAAAAGACGTGGAAGTTCCAGAAAATGTAACAATAATCCGCGTAGAAAACACACGCTATGCTATGGCATGTATTTCTGCGGCTTATTATGGTCATCCGGCAGAAAAATTAAAAGTAATCGGTGTCACAGGAACCAAAGGAAAGACAACCACAACCTATATGATAAAATCCATTTTAGAAAACGCTGGACATAAAGTAGGTTTAATTGGAACTATAGAAACCATAATCGGAGAAACAGTCATTCCATCAGCCAACACTACTCCGGAATCCATGTTAGTACAGCAGTATTTTGCAAAAATGTTAGAAGCAGGCTGCGATTGTGTAGTTATGGAAGTGTCATCCCAGGGCTTGATGATGCACCGCACAGCAGGCTTTATCTTTGAAATCGGAATCTTTATGAACTTAGAGCCTGACCACATTGGACCAAATGAACACGCCAGCTTTGAGGAGTATTTAGACTGTAAAGCCATGCTGTTCAGCCAGTGTAAGCTTGGAATCGGCAATATGGATGATGAACATTTTGAAGCAATCATGAAAAATCATACCTGTGAGCTAGAGACCATAGGCTTCCATGAAAACGCTGATTTATGTGCAAAAAATATGGAACTGATTACAGGACCAGGCTACTTAGGAGTATCCTATGATATTTCCGGTAAAATGAACATGAAAGTAGAAGTGGATGTGCCGGGCAAATTTAGCGTGTACAATTCCCTGACAGCCATTGCTGTATGCCGTCATTTTGGAGTGTCAGAGGAAAATATCAAGAAAGCATTAAAAGCAGCTAAAGTCAAAGGCAGAATTGAAATGGTTAAAGTATCCGATGAATTTACATTGATGATTGATTACGCCCATAATGCCATGAGTTTAGAAAGCTTGTTGACCACTTTGAAAGAATACCAGCCACACAGATTAGTCTGCCTGTTTGGCTGTGGTGGTAACCGTTCTAAATTAAGACGTTACGAAATGGGTGAGGTGTCTGGTAGATTAGCAGATTTAACTGTAATCACATCTGATAATCCACGTTTTGAGGAGCCCCAGGATATCATTGACGATATTAAGATTGGTATCAACAAAACTACAGGGAAATATGTGGAGATTATCAACCGCAAGGATGCCATCCAGTATGTCATTGAGCACGGAGAACCGGGAGACATTATTGTACTCGCAGGAAAAGGTCACGAAGATTATCAGGAAATCAAAGGTGTAAAATATCCAATGGATGAGCGGGTACTGATTCAGGAAATTTTAAATGTATAGATTTAGGTGAGAGAATGTTATTTGCAAATGTAATTGTAGAAATCTCCCACGAAAAAGTGGATAAAATGTTTCAATATCGCATACCGGAAGCACTTTGCTCTAAATTAGCAGTGGGAATGGTGGTGACCTTTCCGTTTGGCAGAGGAAACCGTCCAACCAAGGGATATGTGGTGGAGATTACAGAGAAGCCGGAATACGACATCACAAAAATAAAAGAAATAAGTGGTGTTGTTGAAGGTGAACTGGCGTTGGAGTCTGAATTAATCAGTCTGGCATGGTGGATTAAGGAAAACTATGGCGGAACCATGATTCAGGCACTCCGCACCGTTCTTCCTGTGAAACGGAAGATGGAAGAAAAACAAAAAAAATATGTCAGCCTCCTTCTGCCGAAAACTCAGGCAGAAGCATTGGCTGCAGAATGGGAAGCAAAGCATAAGACTGCAAGAGCAAGGCTTTTACGGGCATTGATAGAAAATGAAACCGTAGAAGGGGAGGTTCTTACAAAGAAACTCCACATTACTCAGGCAGTCATTCGTGCGTTAGAAGAACAGAAAATTCTTACTATTCGGACAGAACGAGTGTTCCGCAATCCGGTAGACACAACGAATCAGGGAGATTATGCAGTATCCTTAAACGAAGGACAGCAGGGCTTTGTGAATCTGGTAAAGACAAACCAGTCAGCAGGCAAACATTTCACCTATCTTCTTCACGGTATCACAGGCAGTGGAAAGACAGAAGTGTACATTGAGCTGGCAAGACAGGCAGCATTAGTCGGTAAGAGGTCTATCATTCTGATACCGGAAATTGCGTTAACTTTTCAGACAATTCAACGGTTTAAACGGTGCTTCGGCAATCGGGTATCCATTTTACATTCCCGGATGTCGGAGGGGGAGCGTTATGATCAGTTTGCAAGGGCAAAAGAAGGCTTGTTAGATGTAATGATTGGCCCCCGGTCAGTGTTGTTCACTCCATTTCAAAATATTGGCTTGATTGTCATAGATGAGGAACATGAGGGCGCCTATAAAAGTGAAGGGATACCAAAGTATCATGCCAGAGAAACCGCTATAAAGCGGGCATCCATGCATGGGGCAGATGTAGTGTTAGGCTCTGCTACACCATCGGTGGAAGCGTATTATAAAGCTATATATGGTGAATATGTACTGTATGAGCTGAACCAGCGTTTTCAAAAACAGAATCAGAAAAAAGAATTGGCAAAAGTATCGATTGTCGATATGCGGGAAGAATTAAAATGTGGCAATCGTTCCATTATCAGTCGTGGCCTTCACGATGCCATTTTAAATCGGTTAGAGAATCATCAGCAGACGATGTTATTTATTAACAGAAGGGGATATGCTGGATTTCTTTCCTGCCGGAGCTGTGGAAAGGCAGTTACTTGTCCTCATTGTGATGTGTCCTTGTCTTTACACAACAATGGAAAATGTGTCTGTCATTATTGTGGCTATGAAGTGCCGGCACCAAAGCTTTGTCCAAGCTGTAATTCTAAGTATATTGCGCCATTTAAGGCAGGAACCCAGCAGATAGAAGAATTGTTAAAAAAATCCTACCCCAATGCGAGAGTTTTGCGAATGGATATGGATACCACAAAAAATAAAAATGGTCATGAGGAGATTCTATCATCATTTGCCAACCATGAGGCGGACATATTGGTGGGAACCCAGATGATTGTAAAAGGACATGATTTCCCGGATGTAACGCTGGTGGGCGTGTTGGCAGCGGATATGTCACTTTATGCCAACGACTACCGGGCATGTGAGCGAACCTTTCAGCTCCTTACCCAGGCGGCAGGCAGAGCAGGAAGAGGTACGGAAAAAGGAGAAGTGTTTTTTCAGACATATCGCTCGGAACATTACAGTATCCAGACAGCAGCAGAGCAGGATTATAAGTCTTTTTTTAAGCAGGAAATGGCGTATCGCCAGTTGTTAGGATATCCCCCAGCGGTGCATCTGCTTGCGGTATTAGTATCTTCTTTGAATGAAAAATCTGCTGACCGTTTGATAGAGAAATTAAAGCAGTCAGCTATAAAAGCAGGATGCAGCATGGGATTACAGGTGTTAGGTGCCGGCAAAGCATCTATTGGAAAAATAAATGATTATCACAGGCGGGTTCTGTATATGAAGCATGAGGAGTACACTGTTCTCACCTGTGTAAAAAATCAGTTAGAAGACATGCTGCAGCGGGCAGAGGAAAAAGAAGACTGCCAGGTTTATTTTGATTTTGACCCAATGATGGGGTATTAATGTACTAGGCAATTTGGGGTGATGTTACTAAATAGCAATTGGTTAGGACACTTTAATAATGTTCGAATGAGATTAAAATAGAATGTGATGATTTTCGAAAAAGCTTGCATAAACGAAAAAGTACTGTTATTATAATTTTAATACAATAAAGTTTTGTAGTGTAAAAGCAAATCACTGCAATAGAATAGAGGTAAGATATGGCATTAAGAAATATAAAAGTATTAGGTGAAGATTGTTTGAGAAAAAAATGTAAGGAAGTTACCGAAATCACACCAAGAGTGCTGATGTTAATTGAGGATATGTTAGATACCATGTACGAGGCAAATGGTGTAGGACTGGCTGCACCACAGGTTGGTATATTGAAACGCATCGTTGTAATTGATGTAGGGGAAGGCCCAATTGTTATGATAAATCCTGTTATCATAGAGACATCCGGTGAGCAGACAGGGGAAGAAGGATGTTTAAGTGTACCGGGAAAAGCTGGCATTGTTACCAGACCGAATTATGTAAAGGCGAAAGCAATGGATGAAAATATGGTAGAATTTGAAATTGAAGGCGAGGAGCTCCTTGCCCGTGCTATTTGTCATGAGTGTGATCACTTAGATGGAATTGTGTATGTGGATAAGGCAGAAGGCGGTATTCATGATGTAAATTATGATGTGGACTAACACATTGCGTGAAGTTATTTACGAAACGTTATAGTAGTGTATTGCTAGCATGAAATAGTCTGCAAACAGGAGGGATACAATTTGAAAGTAATTTTTATGGGAACACCGGACTTTGCGGTGGGGACATTAGAAGCGATTATAGAATCTGGGCATGAAGTAACCCTTGTAGTTACACAGCCGGATAAGCCAAAGGGCAGAGGCAAGGCCATGCAGTTTACACCGGTAAAAGAATGTGCAGTAGCCCACAATATTCCAGTATTCCAGCCGATTAAGATTCGAGAACCGGAATGCATAGAAGAATTACGAAAGTATGAAGCGGATATTATTATTGTAGTTGCCTTTGGTCAGATTCTTCCTAAGGAAATTTTGGAGATGCCGAAGTATGGATGTTTCAACGTGCATGCATCACTGTTGCCAAAATACAGAGGTGCAGCGCCAATTCAGTGGGTTATCATTGATGGTGAAAAAGAATCCGGTGTAACAATTATGCAGATGAACGAAGGTCTAGACACTGGGGATATGCTTTTGAAGGTGGTTGTACCAATCGAAGCAGATGAAACAGGTGGCTCTTATCATGATAAACTTTCTGCAGCTGGCGCAAATCTGTGCGTGGAGGCAATGAAGCAGGCAGAAGCAGGCACCTTACAGCCGGAAAAGCAGGATGACAGTTTATCCTGCTATGCAAAAATGTTAAATAAAAAATTAGGTGAAATTGACTGGTCTAAGGAAGCAGTTGCAATCGAGCGTCTTGTGAGAGGTTTAAATCCATGGCCAAGTGCTTACAGTCATTTACATGGTAAGACAATAAAAATCTGGTCTGCAGATGTTCTTAACACAGAGTATGAAGGAGAACCAGGACAAGTTGTGGAAATTACAAAGGATGCACTGATTATCCGCACAGGAAGCGGTGCATTGGCTGTAAAAGAATTACAGTTGGAAGGTAAGAAACGTATGGCGGCAGGAGATTTCCTTCGTGGATACCAGGTAGAAGTTGGCACTATTATGGAATAATTTACTAATTTAATGCCGTTTAAAGTGGTAGAATGGAGAATAAAATGAATAAGAAATTGCATACTGAGGCTGTCGATCGTTTGTTTGATGCGATTTTAAGCCTTGAGAATAGAGATGAATGTTATAGTTTTTTAGAAGATGTATGTACTATAAATGAACTGTTATCCTTGGCGCAGCGATTTGAAGTTGCTTGTATGTTAAGGGATCACAAGACTTATATGGAGATTGCAGAAAAGACAGGAGCTTCCACCGCCACAATCAGCCGTGTGAACCGTTCATTGAATTATGGCAATGATGGATATGATATGGTATTAGAGCGCATAAAATAAGAACAAAGCGTGCCCTAGAGCATGTGTGATAATTCAGCAGCTAATATGCTCATACAAAAAGAACTTTCACAGTTAAATCGTCTGTGAAAGTTCTTTTTTCGTTTATTTTTTTTTCATGCGAAGTTCATCAATTAATTTTTCAATAAGAAGCCGTTTCATAAATACATCAAAGCTTAATGCACAGATGAAGGAAAAAATCTGCAGGAATTCAGCTTCTTCCCCCTCAGCCTCTGGAAAAGTCTGGCTTGCTAACTTGTACTGTTGTCTGATATCGTCTTTCAACGCTTCTACCTGGCTATCCTCCATGCTGAATACTTCGGTATAAATCCGTTCAATAGTAATACCATCTTTTTTATCAAAATACTTCTCTGTTAAAGGATTCAGCAATGCCTGAATATCTGTGATAGAAAGAATACTTTTAAAATGATAAATAAAAATCAATATCAACATATGCTCCTTGGAATATTTCTTCTTATCCGGTGGGGGCAGGAGATTGTTTTTTGCATAATTATTAATCATGGTTTTTGTTAAGATTTTGTCAGAAGGGTAACGCTTGGTGGATTGTAAATGTTCATCCATAAACGTGGTTACCTGATCCATATACAGTTCAATATTAGGAATATCTTCCGGTTTGATATAATCAATTCTTTTTAATTTATTCAGTATACTATGTAAACATTCAGAAGAATCTTTGCTCATAAAATCACCTCTGCTACAGATTATATAGTATTTAAAACTAGATGACAAGAGTTATTCTTGAAAAAACTTCCCACAAAGCTACAGAAAAGTAACTGTTCACAGTAAACTGTAAACAGTTACTAATTTCAGCCCATTTAAAATGCATCTGCGATGCATGGGGCTGAAATTTTGCCGGCACCACTTCTTGGCACATAGCTTGACAGCGAGTGTCAAGCTTGCGAGTGAACAGTAACACAGAAAAACCAGTTGAAACAAGAACGTCTGTT
>JBGVIB010000012.1:0-6669 GCA_045122835.1 Lachnospiraceae bacterium | reverse complement strand
ATACCAGCAAGTGGCTCTCCTACAGCGCAAGTCTGTATTGCCCCTGGGAGACCCTTCCGCCAATTCACTACCTTATCGAAACCGGTAGAATATATTCTCATATAGCCAGTAAAATGCCACATGCTTATTAGTATTCTCAGTGATTTAGTCACTGTTTGGCTACAAAAGGCATCATTATGGTGGTTAAATGCCAAATTAGAGATTATCCCTATACAATTTAGCGCATCACAGTCCATAATGCCTGATTTATAATACGCCAGAGGTAAGCGACGACGCAACTTGCGCCTATGATACACAGCCGGTGGCAGGTGCAGAAGGTTCCTAAGCAGACAATTTACGAGCCGCTTTTAGTGTAGGTGAAATCCACTCCTTAGGGAGACTTAGGCATGAGGGCCACACCCCGAATGCCTTAGTCGGACGAGGCTAATTTATTAGCCTTTAGGAGATTAGTTCACCGGAACGTTGGCTCGGTCTGCGTGGAACCTTCTGCACCTGCCACCGGCGTCCGGGTAGAGACTATGACTAGCCCCACAACCCAGAACTTGCATCATTTCCACACAAATCCCCAACACGTTTAACCACTCTTCTAACCTAGTATACTGGCACATTCATTTTTGACATGGCTGTGCTGTATATATTGTCACTCTGCACTTCACCCAGATTACAATTTCTGATAAAAGAATGACTTATATCTATCATAATCCAGTTCTCTATAATTCATAATCTGTTCTGTGCTTCCAATAAACAGAATACCATCCTTCTTAAGTGCCTTATTAAACATCTTATAAATATCCTGTTTTGCTTCCTCTGTAAAGTAAATCAGAACATTTCTGCACACAATCATATTGCAGTCGCTTGGGTATGGATCCTTCAGCAAGTTATGCTGCTTAAATTCCACTCTTTTCTTTATCTCATCAGAAATCTGGTATGATGGTCCAATCTTTGTAAAATATTTATCCTTTAAATCCTTCGGCACAGAAGCAATACTTTTCTCATTGTAAAGCCCTACCTGCGCTTTCTCTAACACCTGCTTATCAATGTCAGTTGCAATAATCTTAATCTGATTCAAAGGAACATGTCGACTTAACGCCATAACCAAAGAATATGGTTCATCACCTGTAGAGCATGCCGCACTCCAGATTTTTAAGTTTTTTCCATATTTTCCAATTAGATAAGGAAATACATCTTTATCCAATAATTGCCATTGTTCCGGATTTCTGTAAAATTCAGACACATTAATGGTCAGGTAATTTACAAATCCATCAAATAAATCCTTATCTTTACTAATTGCTGCTATGTAATTCTCATAACCAGTAACACGGTTCTTAGTAATCAGCGTATCAATCCTACGCTTCATCTGCTTTTCCTTGTAAGCATTCAAATCAATTTTCGTCAAACGAAATACTTCTTTTTTAAATCCTTCATAATCCATTGCCATATATTCCCACCTACTTTTCTTAATATTTCCCCACATATTAGTACATCGCCATTCAATAATATGAAAATTGCTCCCATACACTTCGTATGGGAGCAATCGAAGTTCTGGATTATTCTTCTTCCTTATCTTCTACTGCGTCAGCCTGTAAAGCCTTAATGCTTAAGCTGATTTTCTTGTCAGCGCTGTTGAAGTCTACAATCTTAGCTTCTACTTCCTGACCAACTGATAATACATCAGATGGCTTCTCAACATGCTCTCTAGAAATCTGAGAAACATGAAGTAAAGCGTCTACTCCCGGCTCTAACTCAACGAATGCACCGAAGTCTGTCATACGTGCAACTTTACCTGTTACAATTGTACCAATTGCATATTTTTCGTCTGCATTATTCCAAGGATTCTCGCCCTCGAACTTCTTAGTAAGCGCAATCTTTTCTCCATCAATTGCCTTAATAACAACTTCAACCTGGTCGCCAACTTTGAATACCTTCTTAGGGTTCTCAACTCTGCCCCAAGACATTTCTGAAATGTGAAGAAGACCGTCAACTCCACCTAAATCAATGAATGCACCGAAATCAGTTACATTCTTAACAACGCCTTCAATCTTATCACCAACCTGAATCTTAGCAAGTAATTCTCTCTGCTTTTCAGCCTTTGCTGCTACTAATAACTGCTTGCGGTCACCGATAACGCGTTTTCTCTTAGGGTTGAACTCGCTGATTACGAATTCGATTTCCTGTCCAGCATACTTCTCTAAATTCTTCTCATAAGTATCAGAAACAAGACTTGCCGGAATAAATACGCGAGCTTCTTCTACAACAACATTCAAACCACCGTCTAAAACCTGAGTAACAGTTGCTTTTAAAACTTCCTTGTTATTGAAAGCTTCCTCTAATCTCTTGTTACCCTTGTCAGCAGCCAATCTCTTATAAGTTAAAAGAACCTGGCCTTCGCCATCGTTAACCTTAAGGACTTTTGCTTCCATGGTCTCGCCAACCTGTACCATAGTCGTCAAATCAACATTAGCTGCATTTGTATATTCATTTCTGGTAATAATACCATCAGCCTTATAACCAATATTTAAGATAATCTCATCTTCTTTTACGTCGATTATAGTACCTGTTACAACCTCTCCTGTTCTGATAGTCTTGTCATACTCGTCAAGCATTTCTCCAAAATTCAATTCTGACATGTTCTGTGAACCTCCTCAATGATAGTATTTGGGGTCGATGCCCCTGCGGTAATACCTACGCTGCCAACTGACTTTAATTCTTTTGCCACATCCAAATCATTGATTGTCTGTATATAATACGTGTTGTCACATTCCTTCTTACAGATTTCATATAATTTCTGCGTATTCGAACTATGTCTTCCGCCTATGACAATCATAGCATCTACTATTCCCGCTATACGTTTTGCTTCGGTCTGCCTTACTTCCGTGGCATTGCAAATCGTATTTAAAACAGTTTTATTATAACCTTTTTTTGAAATAATTTCAACTATATCTTGAAATTTCTTGTAATTAAATGTCGTTTGTGATACGATACAAAGCTTTTTGTCCTCTGAAATCGTGAAATTTTCTGCCTCTTCTGGCGAATTTATAACAAATGTGTCTGTTTTTGACCACCCACGAATACCCTCCACCTCCGGATGATTGGCATTTCCTATGATTACAATTGTATTTCCCGCTTCGCTTTCCTTTGCAACAATATCATGTATTTTCTTAACAAATGGGCATGTAGCATCCACACATTCCAGTCCCTGCTTCTCAATAATGTCATAAATTCGCTTCGCCACCCCATGAGATCGAATAACAACGGTTGTGTCTTTCAGATTTTTTAATTCTTCCTCTGTCTCCACAACCTCAACACCTTTTTCTTCTAAATCCTTTACCACTTCCTCATTATGAATAATCGGGCCAAAAGTAACGATATGACGTCCTGTCCCAATTTGTTCATACACAGTATCTACCGCCCGCTTTACACCAAAACAAAATCCGGCACTCTTTGCTAAAATTACTTCCATTCCAATCCCCTTTTAGTTTTTCACTTTATTTTCATACAAATCCATCATGGCACCTATTACTTCTTCAACGGTCATATCAGAGCTGTCAAGCAATACAGCGTCCTCTGCTTGCTTTAATGGTGCTTCTTCACGATTCATATCCCTGTAATCCCGTTCTGCAATTTCTTTCTTAATTTCTTCTAGATTACAGTCCATACCCTTTGCAATATACTCATCATAACGACGCTTTGCTCTTGCGTCCACGCTGGCTGTTAAGTATATTTTCAAATCCGCATTTGGCAAAACACAGGTACCAATATCCCTGCCGTCCATAATCACATCACATTTTGCAGCCAGTCCTTGCTGAAGTTCTAATAATTTAGCTCTCACTGCTTTGTGGGCAGATGTGACAGAAGCTGTATGACTTACCTCCTCTGTACGGATAAATGCATTGACATTTTCACCATTTAAGAGAACCTGCTGTTCTCCATTTTCATAAGAAATGGAGACATCTACGTTTTCGCAATTTTGGCTTACTGCATCCTGATTCTGGATGTCAACACCATTCCTAAGCATATGCAGAGCAATGGCACGATACATGGCACCTGTATCCACATAAATAAATCCTAATTTTTTAGCCAAAGCCTTGGCAATAGTACTTTTACCAGCTCCTGCTGGTCCATCGATTGCAATATTAAAACTCATTGGTATTCCCTCCGTCTGTATATTTATTATATTTATTATCAAAATAACCGGAAGAGTTATTTTAAAGAGGTTGTTCCTGCATTCTGACCTGCCAGATAAGCGGTAGACCAGGCTATCTGCAAATTATAGCCGCCCGTCAGCGCATCCAAATCAAGCATCTCCCCTGCAAAGTACAGTTTTGGAACCTTCTTCGATTCCATGGTAGATGGATTGACTTCTTTTACAGAAACACCGCCTTTTGTAATAATTGCCTCCTCAATTCCCCGGAAAGCCGTCACTGTTAGTGGCAGATTTTTGATTACTTTTCCAAAATGGTTTCTTTCTTCCTTTGTGATTTCATTAACCTTCTTCTCAGGAGTAATTCCGCTGAGACTAATCATGATAGGAATTAATTTTTGTGGAAATAAACCATTTAATACATTTTTAAACTGTTTGTTCTTTGCCTCATCAAATTCACGCAGTAATCTGGCATCTAACTGTTCTTCCGTCAGTGCCGGTTTCAAGTCAATATACACTTCTAGAGGACCTTTCTTTATTGCACCGGTAACGTAACTACTTCCACTTAATATCAACGGACCACTTATACCAAAATGTGTAAACAGCATTTCACCAAAATCAGAATATAGCTGTTTCTTCCCCTGCTTTATGGTGACTGTTACATTTTTTAAAGCCAGTCCCTGCACTTCTTTTACCCAGTCTTCCTTTGTGATCATTGGTATCAGGGACGGAGTCAGTTCCACGATTTTGTGGCCAAGTTTTTCCGCCATCTGTAGTCCCTCACCTGTAGAACCTGTTAACGGATAGGAAACACCTCCTGTTGCCAGAATCAGTGCATCTCCCTTAATTCGCTCATCATTCTTTAACTGTATACTATCAAACCCTGCTTCATTCGCATAAATATTCGATATTTCGCTGTTCAGATTCACGCATACTCCAAGACGGTTTAATTCCTTCTGCAACGCTCTCACAATATCGCTGGAGTGGTCTGAAACAGGAAATACACGATTGCCACGCTCCACCTTTAACCGCACTCCTAATTGCTCAAACAACTCCATTACCTGCTCATTTGAGAAACTATAAAATGCACTATATAAAAATTTACTATTAGTTCGGACACTGTCAAATAAATTTTCCATATCACCGGCATTTGTCACATTACATCTGCCCTTACCTGTAATAAATAATTTCTTCCCTAACCGGTCATTTTTCTCATAAAGATGAACTTCCTGTCCATTCCTGGCTGCCATAATTGCTGCCATCATTCCGGCAGCACCGCCGCCTGCTACTAATACTTTTCCCATTGGTATTTATCCTTTAACATTAATATGTATCCTGCAAATGCGGATCCTTTAATAAGATATCCTCTTCAATTGGATTCATTTCGTCACTATCATACACTTGATAATCGTCCCATATTTTTTCCAGATTCTCTAAGGTGTTTACTACTTCTTTCTGATTTTTCATACAAAGTGCGACTACAAGTGCATTGATTACACTTAATGGAGCCACTAAAGAATCTACAATGGACGCCATATCACTTCTTGCAATCAGATTGCATGAAGAATATAAATTCATCGGTGAATGAATACTGTCTGTTATGGCAATCACTTTTGCATTGCGATTATTTGCAAATTCCATCGCTTTCAGTGTACGCACAGAATAGCGCGGAAAACTAATTCCTATTATAACATCTTTTTCACTAATTCGAATCATCTGCTCAAAAACTTCGCTGGCACTATTCGTTTGAATCAAATGTACATGAGGAAATATCATATTCAAATAAAAGCTTAAAAATTGTGCCAACGGTGCACAGCTTCGAATTCCAATTACATAAATTGTATCTGCATTTGCTATGGTTTCAACCGCTGTTTCAAATGCTTTTTCATCGATATTATCCATGGTCAGCTTTATTTTATCTGCATCCGACTGCAACACACTGGCTAAAATTTCTGACTGGGATATTTTTCCATATGCCACTTCCATCCGCTGAATGGAATTCAGCTTATTTCGCACTAATTCTTCCAAAGAACGCTGAAATTCTGAATAGCCCTCATAGCCCAGTGTCATGGCGTATCGCACTACTGTTGATTCGCTGACACCAACCACCTCACCAAGCTTTGCGGCAGTCAAAAATGCTGCTTTATCATAATTAGCCAATATATAATCTGATAGCTTTTTCTGACCTTTACTTAAATCGTTGTACTGATCACGAATCCGACCAGTCACATCACTTATCTTGTTCATCTGGCGCCTCTTGTTTCTTTTTAATCCTAAGTTCTCAAACATTAGATAGTTTATCACGGTGGGCGAAGTTTCGCAAGCTATTAAATTCTGGTTTGTGGGTCTAGTCATAGTCTCTACCCGGACGCCTAGTATAAGCTGTCTGGATTGCCTAATCATATGCGCAAACCGTCCGGCTGAGAGAGGGGATGTAGCTTGCTATCAGAGGCTAGGAATTTAGCTGTAAGTGGTTCTAAGGGCGGTGATTTGTGCATAAACGAAGTCCAAAAATCACGCTGTAAATG
>JBGVIB010000011.1:0-8840 GCA_045122835.1 Lachnospiraceae bacterium | reverse complement strand
TTCCAATTCAAAGGAGTTTCGTCGGTATTTAAGCCCAATGCTATCCCTAAAGCACTCCAATATTCCTCATATTTTTTATTCATATTTTTCCCTCATTCTGCCCTAGAGCGCGTCCCCAAATTGCTTTCTACAAGATGTGTGTTCCACTTTGTGAGTAGATTGCCCTCTCCAATGTTGCAACTGCATCCTCCTCCATATTGCAAAACAGCTTATACACCTTAATTCCCTTGACAATATCAGTAAGGCTGCCTAACAAGTTGTCCAAATCTCCTTCATCCTGGCTAAAGTACAATATATTCGTATAAACCGCCAGAATAGCATCATCTCCAGTCACTTCTTCCACCCGATTTTCTGTAGCACGGTTCACAAGTACAATTGCCTTTAATGGAACTTTCCGGTTAATAGACTCTCCTGAGGTTCCACACCATGGACTTCCATACATAAACACTTCATTGTTCTCTTTCCGTAAAATCGGGCTGTCTCCATTAATAACAATAGCATCTCTATACTTTCTCCACAGTCTTGCCTGTGTGGTTTTACCGGTTCCACTAAAAGCACTAAAAATGATTCCCTGATTCTGATATTCAATGGCAGCTCCATGTATGATACATCCGTGTCTATGCACCATATACTGCTGGAAAACTGCTTGTAATAATTGCAGGCTATATACATTGTAATCTTGTTCATGAGGGATAAATTCAACCTGATGACATTTATCTTTTGTCTTTATCGTAAGAACAGGCACTGTCCCATATTTATCAAGCAAAAATGTGACACACAAGTTGCCATTTTCCTTATAGTGCACCAGATTAGCAACTCTCACACACTTTTCCGGCTCCTTAAAATCTGCTCTCATTCTCATATGTACAGACATATCGAACTGCTCAATTTCTCTCACCTGCTCGTCACTCAATTCGTATGCACCCAGAAAAGGTGGATTCATACGCACACCAATCTTATTATAAAATTCCTTTTTTCCGCTTTCGTCTTCCCATTCAACCTGCACCGTTATGCCGGCTATTTCAAAATAATCCATATACTTCCCCTTTTATATACTTATGTTACTATTATCTTACCTTATTTCAATAAGTTACCACATCATTTATGGAATATCTACCATCTTCACATATTAATTTACCAATGTATAAAAACCCCACTGTCATACAGTGGGGTTTCTATACATTTCAACTTGTAAATAAAATTAACAACCTTTGTGATGTCCAGGCTTATTTGGATGAAATAGGCCATCTGGATAATACTTTCCATTACTGTTGCTATTACTGCTACTACCACCACATAAATAAGCAACTGCCTCAAACTCTGTCTTTTCGAATTTTGGCTCTTCAAATTCTTTCTTCATCTTATAAATCTCCTTCCTTATACACAAGTGTACGTAAGTACTACTTTTTCTATTACTAAAGTACTATTGTTATAACAGATGTTTTTAAAAAAGTAAACTACTTTTTTATTTTTTTATAAATTCTCTGTAAAAAGGAAGATTTTTTTTTGATTTTAATTGGAGAATTGGACCGCAATGCATAATTGAAATACTGCAAAAGGTCTGCTACATCTTCTCGCATTCTTCCTGTAGTTTCAGTGTAAAGCCGGGTTGCCAGAGCAAGAACGGCACGATTTTCTTCCGAATCAGCAAAATCAAGTGCTGCCATCTGCTTTCTACAAACAGCAGCATCTCCCTACTCCGATTCGATGATACCCTGTTCTTTCAACTGAGCCACAAAATTCCCAACGGTTTGCTGTGCCACTTCCCCTGTAATCTCATATTCCTTCATCAACGCTGCTTCCAACTCATCTTTCGTAACTTCTTTACATAAGCATTTCCACAGGAAAGCTCCTGTTTCATTCAGCCGCATAATATTTCCATAATATCCTAATTGTTCTGCAATCGGAAAAACTGCCCATGTATCTCCCACTTTTCTAAGAATAAGATTTTTTCTAACCTTCATTACTCCCTGTTTCCTTTCCTAAAAATATCATTCAATATCCATTTACATCGTCTTACAAAAGGGCGGAACCTCCAAAAAGTCCCCCACAACATAACATATATTTTATAACCAGTCCGTTTGGTACTGATATATTTCCCATCTCGTAAAAATCCTTCTGCTTTCAAGTATATACGCTCCGATGGAATGGGTGTCTCTAACTCCTGATTCCCATCTCCAAGCATAATGTAGCCCTCCGGAACAATACGAAGAATTCTGTGCATAATATAAATTCCACCGGACCAGTATAACACTACATCTCCTTTGCTGTACTGCTCCCCGTCTTCTAAGGTTCTTAAATACACATAATCCCGGTCACCATGCAACAATGGACGCATACTGTTGCCTCTGCCAAGTATTCGCACTATCTTGCCTTCTCTGGCTATTCGAATCAACTCTTCTACTTTTTCATTTTCTGTCATACAACCCCCATTCTGCCATCTTCCAGACAATATAACAATCTCTTACCATTGCAACCTTTGCTTTTTTTATTAAAAATATAGCATGGAAGACAATGTTATATTGCTCTGGTTCTGAACAATTACAAAAATCCCTCTTAAACCATATTTTTATTATATTACTAAGGCGATTAAATGTCGATATAGAATGCGCAGAATAAATTATTATATGCTAGGCGTAGTGCCCCTATGCCGATTGACGACAACGTAGCAGATAATAATTTAGACAAGCATAATGCATTGATATTTACCGTTCTAGTAATAATATGGCTTAAGAGGGATTCATAAAAAAGAACTACTTTTAATCCATTTATTTAATTGTAAATTTCACAGTCTTTGTATTGCCCTGTTTATCCTTTAACACTAAAGTATGATTACCTTTTTTATTCACCTTGGTTCCGCTCTTTACTGTCTTTCCATCTAATTTAGCAGACTTCATTCCGGAAATCTTATCTTTAAATGTTAATTTGTATCCTTTTTTGTAGGATTTACCAGATTTTACATTGGTTGTTGGTGCAGTATTGTCAACATATACTTTCTGTGTCTTTTTCGCACCACTTTCAAGCTTGATAGTAAAGGTATAGGTTCCTTCTTTATCTAAAAAGTACTTATCATAATTATTATGTATTACACCGGATGCGACTTCAATACTGCTAACATCAAAGGTATATTTTTTGCTGCCCTTTTTCACATTTACAGACTTAATAACACCATCTGTATTGATCTGTACCGTATATCCGCCATTCTTCTTTGCTGTTTTTACAGTAATCTTTTTACCACTCTTTACAGAAGTATCAAAATATGCATATAAATTTGTTGCTGTAGATACTACATTAGAATCATAATATACGGTCTTTCCGTCTGCTTCTAGCACACCATTCGTCTCTACTACAGTATATGGATATGTAATACGCAAGGTGTTAAATTCAATCATATCTCCACCAACGCTAGCATCATCAGAATCTGTTACCTCATTCGCTGACAGAATAGCACACTTGCTATCAAGACGCTTAAATGAGCTTTTCGTCTCTGTAGCATCTAACTGTTCCTGACTAGGACTAGCATAGTAAGTCTGTCCATTTGCTGCTGTTGTAACTGTCAAGCCACTCTTCATCTGATCCACTGTCACACCGGATACAGCTGCATACTGTGCCACTTCGGCTTCCGTCAGATAAAGGGTACTGCTTTGTGTTGCTGATAAATCATTGTTAATTACAAGGCTTGATTCAACTCCACATCCTGTCAGTGAAGCGGTCAATAAAGAGAACGCCATTGATAATGCTAAAATTTTTTTCTTCATTCATTTTACCTCTCTCATATTTTGCAAAACATCTTACATTTTTAATGATTGCTACCTCAAAATATTATCATAACGTATACCTAAAGTAAAGAAAAGTTTATTGACATTTTTTCCAATCGACCGTTTATCAAAAAACTCCTACCATTGGTCGCATGGACGTTGACATGCATATCCCCCCCTATGTTATTCTTATGCATGTTTGAAAAATCATTATTTATACTATGACAGGTTGGGGTATGTGTTTATACATACAACCACCATTATACTTTCTTGAGGAGGATAATTATGAAAATGAAAAAATTTGTTGCTATGTTACTTGTAGCAGGACTTACATTCAGTTCCTATAGTGCAACTTCTATTCCAGCAGTACAGGCGCAGGAGGCAGTTTCATTCGCTCCAGCTACTGTAGCTACTATTGATAATCTTGATGAATATGATACAAAAGCACCATTATCCTGGAGTTGCGATCTTGTATCTCCAGAAGACGGACAGCCGGTGTCTGCATACGCTTCTTTTACATTAGAAAAAGACAGTATTGTAAAGATGAGTGTGAAATACACAGTGACTGCTGATCTGGCTTATACATCCCCTGATGTATTCGTATACAGCAATTCAGCTATGACTTCTAAAAAAATGGAGTTTGGTCAGTATGACGATGGTGAAACACGAACTGCATACCTGCCTGCCGGCACTTACTACATACAGGCAATTGATGAGAAATTAATGGGCTGGGATCATGGTGTGAAAGTAGATACTTCTATCTGTGCTATGCCAGTAGAAAAGGCATTATCTGCTTCTACTAAGGTAAATAGCACAAAAACAAAAGCAACAATTACTGTAAACCAGGCATTTGGTGCTGACTTAAAGAATATCCAGTATGTATATGGTTCATATGATGCAAAAGACAACGAGAACAGCGACATCTGGAAAACTCCTATTCTCGGTGATATTTACTACGATGGTTATATTGCTACAGAATTAACAAATGGCAATACCTTTACTGTAAAGAAAAATGGAACTTACACTATCCGCGTAATTACCAACGATGAAACCACCTATTCTATCAAGTACAAAGTAAAGGGGATTGATACCACAGCACCAACTGTTACAGGTGTTAAGAATAAGAAGACCTATAAAAAAACAGTAACTATTAAATTTTCCGATAAAGGCGGCAGCGGTATCAAAAAAGCTACATTGAATGGCAAAAAGATTTCCTCTGGTAAAAAAGTTTCCAAAAAGGGTTCCTATACTTTGAAAGTAACTGATAAGGCAGGAAATGCTAAGACGATTAAGTTCACCATCAAAAAATAAGATATATAAAAGGACGAGTGTCACACTCGTCCCTTTTTTATCTGCTATTCAATTCGAAAGCCACTCATACGCTCCATCAATTCGATGATTTCCCTAATTTTCAGTATTTCTTGACAGTAAAATTCTTCCTTAGTATAATAACATAGTTATATACATAATACAGTTTAAAGAAAGGAAAACGTATGAGAAAGAATCACTTTATTAAAACATTTCTTATGACTGCAACTCTGGTGCTTGGTATTACACTTTCCGGAAGCAAAGCGAATGCCGCAGAAACGCAGTTCAATCCTACCACTAACCAAGCTTCCGCTCCTGTTCTGGGAATCAATAATGAGGGCTACTTTGCCGTGACAAACGGAGTCAGCTATGCCAGCTTTGTCACTCCTGCAGAAGAGGGATTCATTGAAGTAGAGTACAAAAATATCAGTATTGATGGCTGGGCCTATGCTGGTGTTTACTCTCATATCGGTGAAAAACTTGCACTGGATGACTGTTATAAATCCAATTCCACAACATTTAGATTCAAAAGTGAATCCGGTAAAAGAAACAACGCACAATTAGAACCTAATACAAGATATTTTATTCAGGTGGGAAAAAATGATTCCCCGGGAAATGTAAAAATTGATATCCATTTCACTCCGGACAACAATCCAGACGGCAAAGGACAGTCCGAGGATATTCAGCTTAACACTGCATACACCAGAAGCATTGACGGATACGTTGGAAATGATGACGATAATGATTTCTTCAAGTTTACAGCTAGCAGTTCCGGTGCACATCACTTTACTATCACAAACTCCTGCGGTGGCTGGTTAAATTACAGCATCCGCAAGTGGAATAGTGACGAATATGTGAAAACAACCAATAACTATGATATGAAACACGATACATACTTAGGCAACACTAGCGAATTTGATATTAATTTAGAAGCAGGACAGACCTACTACTTAGAAGTATGGCATAGCACTGTTGGAAATTACACATTCTCTATTAACAACCAATGTGTACAAAGCATCACTATGCCAACTTCTACCTTGATGTTAGGCAGATATGAAACTTATACTTTAAGCCCGACTGTTTCCCCTGATGCTGCTTATAATAAGACATTAAGCTTTTCTAGCAGTAATGAAAATGTCGCATGTGTGGATTCCTCTACAGGAAAAATCACCGCATACCAGCCAGGTAAAGCAATCATCACTGCTACTGCTACTGATGGAAGCAATACACAGGCAACATGCTTTGTATATGTAACTCCTGACAAGCCAAGTTCTCCATCCTGTGAAAAAAGCACAAATAGTTCCATTAAATTAAAATGGTATGCTGTTGATGGAGCCGATGGATATTATGTCTACCGCAAGGTAGGAAAACAATGGAAACAGGTAAAGACTACAACTGGTACCACTTGCACAATTAAAAAATTAAGTGCAGGAACCAGCTACCAGTTCAGAATTAAAGCATATGTAAATGCTGATGGAAAAAAATACTCTACATACTCTGATACTGCAAAAATTGCTACTACACCTAAGAAAACTTCCATCACAAGCATCAGCAGGCTAAATAAGAAAACTCAATCCTACGGAACAACATACAGAGCTAAGATCAAATGGAAAAAAGTAGCTGGTGCAACTTCATATAAGTTATACTATAAAGCGCCTGGTTATTCCTCAAAAAATCTGTACAGGGAATATACAGGAACTTCTGCAACCGTTGAGTTTTACAGATCAAAAAGTAGTACTGGTTCAAAAAAATATACATTTTATATTGTGCCTGTAAAGAAATATGGTAATAATAGCTATACAGGCTCCTATTCTAAGGGCGTATCTTATACTTTAAAATAAAACATCCTTAATATCATCAATACAAAAAAACAGTTTCTGGCAGTTCAATTGTTTAAATTGCCAGAAACTGTTTTTTATAATTTTCACCACCTATAAAGTTACTGAATAGGCACTGCGTTTCTTTATCTACGAAAAATCTATAGTATTAAGTGTTAACAACACTTCTGTTTCTCCAACTGCCCTTAATCCATCGAATCACCACCACAATTCCTCTTAAAATCTCATCCGCAGCCATTCCAATCCAGATACCAATAAGCCCCATATTAAGCATAATCCCCAGAATGTATGCAAATAATACAGAAACGCCCCACATAGATGCCATGCCCAGATACGTCGGAAACTTAATGTCACCGGCTGCCCTCATACTGTTGATTACCACAAGATTTGCCGTTCTTCCTATCTCTAAGAAAATGCATACAAACAATACTTTCTGTCCCAACGTAATGATAGCAGCATCATCTGTAAATAATCCTATGGTAACAGGACTTATCATAAAACTCACAACTGCTATCAGGATCGAAACCACCATTGATTTCTTCAGCATTCCAAGTACCTTTCCATATGCATAATCGTAATCGCCTGCCCCCACCGCATGCCCTACCACAATAGCGGTTGCAGTTGCCGCTGACACAGAAAACAGATAGGCAAAATTGCTTATGATTGTGACATATGTCTTTGTGTTTGTAACGACTTCCGAATTAAAGGAATTTACAAACATAAGGATAATAAGCTGGGCTATATTGTAGGATATATTTTCCCCCGCTGTAGGTAATCCAAGCTTCAACAGCTTTCCTAGAATTTCCTTTGGAAATGGATTTAAATACTTAATTGAGATACGTCCTTCAATTTTATATTTAAAGAAAAGCATTGCTATGATAACAGCTGCCACTCGGCTTACAGTTGTAGAAATTGCAACACCTCTTACCCCAAGTTCCAGATGTTTTAATGGTCCATATAAAAATATGTAATTGCCGGTTATATTAATGATATTCATTCCCAGTGCGATAATCATACCAATTTTTGTCTTTCCATTATTGCGAAATATCTGCGAAAAAATATCTATCATAGCCTGAAGAAACATAAATCCACCGACGATTTCCATATATGCTTTTGCGTCGGGTATCATAGTATCCGGCACCTTCATTACTCCTAAAATGACATCACACCCTGCGAATATCAGCAGACTGATTACGCCACTTAAAATCAGATTAAAAAATACGGACACCGTGTAGATCTCATTTAATTTATCGCCAAGTTTTGCCCCCAGATATTGGGCTATCATAACCCCTGCCGCACTTGATATAATGGTAAAGGCAAGTGTAAGAAATCCTAAAATCTGGTTGGCATTACCCAGGCCCCCAACTGCACTGGAGGAATACTGGCTTATCATAAGTGTATCCACATACCCAAGACACAAGGACAGCAGACACTGCACAAATACAGGCCACCCCAACTTAAATAGTGACATTTTCCGAACATCATTTTCTGTCATTATATGTACTCCTTCTTCTAATTGTGTACTTTTTATGATAACATTATAATATAAGCAATATAAATTATCTACTATTATTTCGTCAGTTTCTTGCACTGGTTCTATCTATTTTATAATGATATTCATCACACACTTTGCACTATCTTCACTTTCTACATCCACATTCATTCTCCTTAATATTACAAAAGCCAGGAGTTCTTCTCTCCTGGCTTTATAAACCTTGTTCAAAACAAGTATCTCTCCTGTTATTCCAACATACCTTTTTCTAACTGTGCCATGAAACATTTGCGGTACGCTTCCTCCTTTCTTTATTAAACTTATTTTTTAACATCAAAAGCTTCCAACGGCAACAACCGCTGGAAGCTTTTTCTCTCATTTAATTTATTATCATTGCAATAGTAGCAGATTTATTTTGTTTTTGCCGATTTAACAACAGACTGA
>JBGVIB010000010.1:0-4870 GCA_045122835.1 Lachnospiraceae bacterium | reverse complement strand
CATCTTGAAATCATCGTAGACAGACTTCTTCGTGAATTCAAGGTAGAAGCTAACGTAGGTGCTCCGCAGGTTGCTTATAAAGAAACATTTACAAAGGCTGTTGAAGTTGACAGTAAGTACGCTAAGCAGTCTGGTGGTCGTGGTCAGTACGGTCACTGTAAAGTTAAATTTGAGCCAATGGATCCAAATGCAGAAGAAACATTCAAGTTTGAGTCTACTGTTGTTGGTGGTGCGATTCCGAAGGAATACATCCCAGCAGTTGGAGAAGGTATCGAAGAAGCATCTCAGGCTGGTATCCTTGGTGGATTCCCTGTACTTGGTGTTCATGCAAACGTATACGATGGTTCTTACCATGAAGTCGATTCTTCTGAAATGGCATTCCACATTGCTGGTTCTTTAGCATTCAAGGAAGCTATGCAGAAGGGTAATCCAGTACTCTTAGAGCCTATTATGAAGGTTGAGGTTACTATGCCGGAAGAGTACATGGGTGATGTTATCGGTGATATCAACTCTCGTCGTGGACGTATCGAAGGTATGGACGACTTAGGCGGTGGTAAGATTGTTAGAGGATTTGTTCCGTTAGCAGAAATGTTCGGATACTCTACAGACTTACGTTCTAAGACTCAGGGACGTGGTAACTACTCTATGTTCTTTGAGAAATATGAGCAGGTTCCAAAGTCAGTTCAGGATAAAGTACTTGCTGCAAAAACCAAATAATTTCACATGTTGCATGTAAAAGTGCGAATTGTTTTTGCAATAATATAAAAAAAGTAAAAATGTCTGAAAAGACATGAAAAATGTATAAAAAGATAGGCTTGAAAATATCTATGATTTGAAATATAATCATAGATAGCCTAGATTGATAAATTTGCCCGAAAGGGCTGTATATTTTAAGGAGGACGCAAATAATGGCTAAAGCTAAATTTGAAAGAACTAAACCACATTGTAACATTGGTACTATTGGTCACGTTGACCATGGTAAAACTACTTTAACAGCTGCTATCACAAAGGTATTAAACACAAGATTAGGTACTGGTGAAGCTGTTGATTTCGAGAACATCGATAAGGCTCCAGAAGAAAGAGAAAGAGGTATCACAATCTCTACAGCTCACGTTGAGTACGAAACAGAAAACAGACATTACGCACACGTTGACTGTCCAGGACATGCTGACTACGTTAAGAACATGATCACTGGTGCTGCTCAGATGGATGGTGCTATCCTCGTTGTAGCTGCTACTGACGGTGTTATGGCTCAGACAAAAGAGCACATCTTATTATCTCGTCAGGTAGGTGTTCCTTACATCGTAGTATTCATGAACAAATGTGATATGGTTGATGACGAAGAATTACTTGAATTAGTAGAAATGGAAATCACAGAGAAGCTTGAAGAGTATGAATTCGAAGGATGCCCAATCATCAAAGGTTCTGCTTTAAAGGCTCTTGAAGATCCAAACAGCGAATGGGGCGACAAGATCTTAGAGTTAATGAAGACTGTTGATGAGTATGTTCCAGACCCACAGCGTGCTACAGATCAGCCATTCTTAATGCCAGTAGAAGACGTATTCACAATCACAGGTCGTGGTACTGTTGCTACAGGTAGAGTAGAGCGTGGTGTTCTTCATGTAAACGAAGAAGTTGAAATCGTTGGTGTTAAGGAAGAAATCCAGAAGACAACTGTAACAGGTATCGAAATGTTCCGTAAGTTACTTGACGAAGCTCAGGCTGGTGATAACATCGGTGCTTTACTTCGTGGTATCAAGAGAGAAGATATCGTTAGAGGACAGGTTCTTTGTAAACCAGGCAGTGTAACATGCCACAGCAAGTTCACAGCTCAGGTATACGTATTAACAAAGGACGAAGGTGGACGTCATACTCCTTTCTTCAACAACTACAGACCACAGTTCTACTTCAGAACAACTGACGTAACAGGTGTTTGTAACTTACCAGAAGGTACAGAAATGTGTATGCCAGGTGACCACGTAGAAATGTCTATCGAATTAATTCACCCAGTAGCTATGGAGCAGGGTCTTACATTCGCTATCCGTGAAGGTGGACGTACTGTAGGTTCAGGTAGAGTTGCTACTATCGTTGAATAATTTTCAAGCGATAGTGTCTACAAAAAGCTAGATTTTATAGGGCTTTCCGAGAAATCGGGAAGCCCTTTTTTGCATCTAAGGATGAGTGAATGGAATAGCGAAAATAGAGCAAGTGGTGCCAAAACGGTGCCTAAAAGAAGTGAAAAAGAGTGGAAGTATTATAAGGTATGCATATAATAAAATATATAGAAAAATAAAAGTATAAATTTGAAAAAATGTGTTATAATTTTATGGTAGGGTGACGATATAAATAATAGTATGACAGATGTGTCAAAATTATCGATGGATGTGTTAGAAAGTGATTGACGCGACAATCTTCAAGTGATATAATTTTAACATTGTAAATGATGTATGATGAAGAGTATAAAGGAGGGTGTAACATGGCTAACGTAGGAAGAAAGCTTGCCGCTAACATTAGAACGTGTATGCTTGAAGCTAACATTAGTCCTGATAGCTTTGCTGAGCATTTTGGGTATACAATTAAAGATGTGTGGAATGTTATCGAAGGAAAGGTTATAATTCCTCCAGTTGAATTACAGAAGATTGCAAGTTTGTTTGGAATAACAAAGAGTGAATTGATTAATCGTGAATCGGACAGTTTAGCACCAGATTTACAGTATATGAAAGAGTTTAGCAATCCTGACAATTTGGATAGAATATTGGATTTGATGGATGAATATGTGGAACTTAGAGAAGTTGTATAAAGAGAAAAGCTGTACGGAAGTACAGCTTTTTTGAGGTGACAAATGGATTGGGAAAAGATAGTTGAGCAAATTCCAACAGTAATAGAGAAAGTTAGAACAGACTATGTTTTGAATAATATGATAATTAAGGATGATATATTTGGAATTCTAGAAAAGCATTGTACAGTTGTATATTATCCGATAGAAAATGAAATTAACTGTGGTTTTCACACAAAGCGTTTTGTTAAAAATAAATTAGAAGACTTTGTGTATATTAATACTGCAAAGACTGTTGCAGAACAAGTTTTTGCAGCGGCTCATGAGTTGGGACATGTATGGGGTGTTGCTACTCAAGTGTGGGAACAGGCTGGAGAAAAGGGCGCATTAGAGAGTAAGGTAGAAGAGCGAATAATTAATAGATTTGCAGCGGAATTATTAATGCCGACAAAAGAATTTAGGAAAACTTTTTGGGCACATATGGAAAAACTGGATCTTGACGCTAATAAGTTAAGACTTGTCGATTTGGTTCGTGTAATGGTGTTACAGATGAATGATTATATGGTTCCATATGAATCCGTAAGAAGGAGAGTAGTCGAGACAAAGATTATTACTCAGGAGCTTGGAGAAACTCTTTTGAAGAATGAAGAAGCCATATTGCCTTTGATTAATGCTTTTTCAAAAGACCAGAATACAATGTTAGATAGAGTGACCGCAAAGAAAACAATTCCCGGTTTAAGGAATTTGTTAGAAACAGTTAAAAAAAGCGGAGAATTGAGCATTTATATTATTAATAGGATAAAGAGAGACTTTGATATTGATGATATAAATGGGACTGATGATATTGTGGAAATTTCTATAGATGGAGGTGAGCATGGGGAAAACTGAGGTTATTGTAGACACCTGTTTTCTTCAAAAGTTATCTTCAGAAGGTAAGGCAATAGACAATATTAAAAAGGTATTGGCTGAGTTAGAGTACACCCCGGTTGTGCATCCATATATTTATGAACATGAATTAGCATTACATTCATACTTTGTTCGCTTAGTTAAGGATGGATACATAAGGGTAATAGAGTATAATGAATTTCATAAAGATGCAATGGATAAGCAAACTTATGAGGATTATTATGATGTACTATATGAAGAGATGAGACTGACTTTGGAAGCAATGAATAGTCCAAAGCAAGTAGAAAAATTGTGTCTACAAAAAGGACAGACAATATACAATACGCATAAGCAGGGGAGTAGTATGGGGGATGTTCATATGATTTTGATGGCATCCTATTTGCAAATGCCTATTTTGTTAACTGAAGATTCGGATATTGAGATGTTGCGCGACATAGCTAAACGACGAATGCGATTAGGGCAATATTCGTTGCAAATACTTAATGGTGTTCAGCTTATAGAGGAGATTGCTAAAAAGCAAGATTCATCAATAACAGTTAAAGAGATAGAATTGATTTTAAAAGCCATGCGAGAACGAAGTGTTGTTCCAAGTATAAAAGCAATATGGCGAGAGAACCATACTATGTAAAGAGTGATATTAGAAAATAAATGGTATATTTATGTAAAAACTCCAGTGAAAACACATATTCACTGGAGCTATTTTTTTACCATCCCTTAATCTGTTTTACTTGTTCTGCCCTCTCGGCATCCTTATGATACTGCAGCTTGAATTGTAACGTTTCCACAACCTCTTTCCGGGCTTCATCATCTAACTGATAAAAGGATGTAAGCAGATTGTCCACATCCGGCATACTGTTTTTACCAAATAGGTGCATAAGAGGATAGAGGGAATATTTTAAGTAGGTTTTTATTCTGCTGGAATCCAATGCACCATTCAAACCATCCGGAAGGGTAGGGTAGATTTCTTCTTCTGTAATGGCTCCGGAGAAAGGACTTGCGGAGCATATCTCATTTACATCAATTTCCAAGGCGTTTGCCAGACGGAGCGCAAAGTCAAATCTGATGTTGGTATCCTTTTGAATAATAGTATAAAGTGTAGTGGCACTGATGCCGGTTTCTTTAGCAATCTTACGCACATTGGTACCTTTGTTATTAATGTGTTCTTTTAGTTTCTTCCCATCGCCCATG
>JBGVIB010000009.1:0-22227 GCA_045122835.1 Lachnospiraceae bacterium | reverse complement strand
ATTATTCTATAATTTCAGTTACTTCACACACACTACTGCCCTGCACATATTTCAGGTGAATGGTATCGCCTTCGTTGTAGAACAATACATTCACTAATGCAGAATCCGTCATGTCTATATCATAAATTCCTTCATTTCCTTCAATACACAAATAATAATGGGTGTTTCCCTCTATTGTTATTGGTGCCATTTTTGTAATCTTGCCAGTTACTTCAACAGAAGAACTATCAGAACCGCCTGAAATACCGTTCGTATTCAGCAATGACACATAGGAACGTTCACACTCTGCCACGGTATCACCGATAGCTACCCACTGGTATTTCTGAACATTTACCATTGCATACTTCTTTACCAGGCCGGCATCATCCTTTAGCGCAATAAAATAGGTTGGTTCATCTGCGATATTCAACAACAATGGGAATGTTGCCTGATATCCCAGATTCTGCACCTGTCCCTCAGCAGAACTCATAGCTGAGTATTCGATTGCACCTTCTACTGAATAATAACGTGTCTCCATTGTTCTCTGATTCATCAGGACAAATCCTACAATAGACTGGTCTGCATTTAGGGAAGTGATACCAGTATATACCCACACATCATCCTCTAATGCCAAATAGTTATAACCATCCGTTGTCTGTAAGCATCCCTTTTGACCTAACACACTGTTAAAATATCCATTCTGTAAAGTTCCATGGTAATTATAAAGATTTACCAGCATATCTGTTGGATATACCCGATCTACCCACTGCGGTACATTGTTAATATCATACTCTGTACACTCACCGGTAACCGCATTACAAATTACAACTTTGCCAATGGTCTGACCGCCAAATAAACCAATATTGAATTTCTTTACCGGACAAATCCAGTATGGCACTCCGTTATCGTCAATTTCAAAGCTGAAATCTGCAAAGATATAGGTTGGATAACGGAAACGTAAATGTCTGTAAATGTTACGGTTAAAATGCTCAGATTCACTATAACGAATACCTTCCTCTAACTTCACACAGGTAGTATCCTGAGTTGTCATATCGATCATCATATAAGCAGGAATACCTTTGCTCTGGTTGGTCAGCCACTTAATCGGGCTGGCGTATACAAGAGGTGACACCCTCACCGGCTTATCTTGATAATTAATCTGGTTATAGCGGTCACTCACTTCAAACTGAGAGACCATGTCCACCATGCTTCCCATTTTTCGGTCACCTAATAACAGTGAAGAATCTTTATCCAGCAATGGTATCTGATTGTAGCTTACTTCTACGATATCTTCGGCGAAGTTTCTATCCTCTACGGTCAGCAATTGCTGGTATTTCTTCGCATTTACGATTGGGGATGAGAGGATGGAACCAATCAAAAATACAATTGCCAGTACGGCAACAATGCCTACAATTATTTTTAGCGGAAGGGAACTGGTGACATCATCCACAGTTCGTACACGGAATGCAGCATATACAAATCCGCATGCTACCACTAAAAAGATTAAAAACCACCACATGCCTTGAGAATGGAGGCTGATGGCTGGCAGAGTTACATAATAATAGATGAATGCAATTAGGAACATTGCAATTGCACCTATCAAGATAGGTAGTCTTTTTTTCATAATCTCCCTCATTTCTGCTGTTTTTTACAGCGATGTTTTCTTTGCATTTGTGTACTTGCTACATTGTAAGATTATATAGATAAATTGGAGGATTATATAAGGTTTAGAACATATTATTTTCAAACCGTCCGCATGACAGCAGAAAATATGGATGTTCTTGTGAACATCCATACTTTAAATCTGCATATTTTTTATCTTACCCTGGTAGCAATACCCTTATCCATCTCCCATATATCATCACAAATAGCTATACACAGCATCTCTTTTTCCTTTCTACATCTTAGAGCGTGTCCCTGATTTATTTATGGTATGGTTCTCCATTCATAATCCGATACCCTCTGTATACCTGCTCCAACAGAATCACCCGCATAAGCTGGTGTGGAAATGTCATTTTACTGAAGCTTAATTTGTAATCGGCTCTGGCTAAAATTCGCTTGTGAAGCCCCAGAGAACCGCCTATCACAAACTGGATGTGGCTTATCCCCTGTATGCCTGCTTTTT
This sequence comes from Lachnospiraceae bacterium, assembly GCA_045122835.1. Classification (GTDB taxonomy): domain Bacteria; phylum Bacillota; class Clostridia; order Lachnospirales; family Lachnospiraceae; genus JBGVMW01. Next base: position 20,123 of record JBGVIB010000009.1, on the reverse strand, counting down.
CTATTTTTTCAGACAATTCTACTGAATCTAACATCTTTCCATCAATAGCCAGTGCAATTACATAGGCATCATCGGCAAGATATTTTTCCATGCGGCAGGCTTCTTTTTCTTTAATCTGTTCTTCCAAAGCTTCACTTGCCTTATCCGGTGTCTTTTCATCTGCTACTTCGCATATCTCTAGTTTACAATATCGGCTTAGACGCTTTTCATATTCCCGAATGGCGTCTACAAAAAATTTTTCTTTTATTTTACCTACACATACAATACTTATCTTCATAAATTACCTATTTTCAATCTGCCAGTCTATTGGCTCTAATCCATTCTGTGCTAGAAATTCATTAGTCTGGCTAAAATGCTTGCATCCAAAAAAGCCACGGTACGCTGATAATGGACTTGGATGTGGCGCTTTTAAAATCAAGTGCTTTGGATTGTTTAGCAACGACTGCTTCTGCTGTGCCGGACGTCCCCATAGTAAAAATACTACTGGTCTGTCCACTTCATTTACTGCACGGATAGCCGCATCGGTAAACTGCTCCCAGCCCATATTCTGGTGGGATGCTGCCTGATGGGCACGGACAGTAAGTACCGTATTCAGCATAAGCACACCCTGCTCTGCCCACTTTGTCAGGTAACCATTATTTGGCACATAGCAGCCTAAATCATCTTCTAATTCTTTATATATATTAACCAGTGATGGCGGTATCTCCACATCCGGCTTCACAGAAAAGCATAATCCATGAGCCTGTCCATCATTATGATAAGGATCCTGACCAATGATAACTACCTTCACCTTTGACAACGGCGTTAGATGAAAAGCATTAAAAATATCATCTGCCGGCGGAAATATTTTTCTTGTCTGATATTCCTCTGTTACTTTCTGAAATAATTCTTTATAATATGTCTTTTGAAATTCCGGTTTTAAAGGCTCTAACCAGTCATTTGAAATTGGCGGCATCTGCTTCCTCCTATAATCTGACAGGAACATCTCTTTCCTGTAAATACTGCTTTACTTCTTTGATTTCTAATTCTTTAAAATGGAATAAAGATGCTGCCAGTGCTGCATCTGCCTTACCATCTGTCAATGCTTCATAAAAATGTTCTTTTGTTCCAGCTCCGCCGGAGGCAATAACCGGAATGGATACGCTTTCCGATATAGCACGTGTCAGTTCAATATCATAACCAGCTTTTGTTCCATCTCCATCCATGCTTGTTAAAAGGATTTCACCAGCACCTAACTTTTCTGCCTGCACTGCCCACTCAACAGCATCAATGCCCATATCTACACGTCCGCCGTTTTTATAAATGTTCCAACCGGAACCATCTGCACGGCGTTTTGCATCAATGGCAAGAACTACACACTGGCTTCCGAATTTTTCTGCTGCATCATTGATTAACTGCGGATTTAAAATCGCTGCTGTATTCACAGATATTTTATCTGCACCTTCTCTTAACAGCTCCTTAAAATCCTCAACAGTACGGATACCACCGCCTACAGTAAATGGGATAAATACTTTGTCTGCAACACGGCGTACCATATCAACCACAGTACGACGATTATCAGAGGACGCTGTAATATCCAAAAATACAAGCTCATCTGCCCCTGCTTTATCATAAGCGGCAGCAATCTCTACCGGATCGCCTGCATCAATTAAATTCACAAAATTTACACCCTTAACAACTCTACCACCATTTACATCCAGACATGGAATGATTCGTTTTGTAAGCATATCATTAACCTCTTTTCCCTAATATAATTATAATGCAGCAAAATTTTTCAAAATACGCAGTCCCACATCACTGCTCTTTTCCGGGTGGAACTGGCACGCATACACATTATCCTTCTGCACTGCTGCATGAATCAATGTTCCATATTCTGTAGTTGCTGTTACTATAGATTCATCTGCTGCTTTTAAATAGTAAGAATGTACAAAATATACAAAGGAATTATCTTCAATACCCTGGAATAATTTACACTCCTTCTGAAACTGAATGTTATTCCATCCTATCTGAGGGATTTTTAATGTACCATTGTTATCCGGGATTCTTAAGATCTCACCCTTTAAAATACCAAGCCCTGGCACACCATCTGATTCGTCACTACGCTCGAATAATAACTGTAACCCTACACAGATACCAAGAAATGGCGTTCCTTTATCTACAACCTCATGTATCACATCAACCAGATCGTATTTTTTTAAATTTTCCATGGCATCACCAAAATTACCAACACCAGGAAGTATTACCTTATCAGCATTTCTTATCTTATCCTTGTCTCTGGTTATTTCTACTTCTTCACCTAAAAAATGTAATGCTTTTTCTACACTTTTGATATTACCTGCATCATAATCAATAATTGCAATCATTTCTTCATCTCCTCAAAATTATATTTGTATATTAAAAAATTTATAATTGTTCTGCCTGCTTATATACTATCATGAATTAAACAATCACAAAATTCTATATAATCAATACCATAAAAAAGAACAATATACAAGTCTTTTGCCTTTATTTTGCCAATTTCCTACATTAGTTTTGTATGCGTTCAAACCAAAACACCTGTTTTATCTGTAACAAATCGGCTTATAAAGCAAATGAGAGCTACCATGCGGATGTTTTTTCATCTGCATAGCAACTCCCCATAAAAATTATTGTCCCGCTGCCTGTCTGACCATCTTTGTATAGTCAGCTGGACTTAATGTTTCTTCCCATGACTTCACAGTCTCCGGATCTAAGTAGAAATCTGAACCCAAAGCATTTACCATTTCATTATATACACTTTCAAATTCCCGTTCTACTCCCAATTTCTTCGCTTCTGCTTTGTAAGTTTCGTAATTTTCTATACCACAAATCAAAGCATGCAACGCCTCTGAAGGCTGACCCATTGCCATGTAATTGTTATATGCATTTAACTTGCCTTTTACGCGCATTATAACCCGAGACTGATCCTGTAACTTCTGGTCATCTTCTTTTATATTCATACCCAGCATTTCTTCCCATGCGGAATCATAATCCTGATGTACAAATGCGTTTTCAGCATTCCCAAGATACATGGTATATGGAAGAAGATTTACTGCAAGGAGCACAGTTGCACAAATAGAAGCAGCCATCACGAAAATAAGAATTACAGGTACTTTTGGAAGAGGCGGAGACTTCACAACAGGTTGCTTGGCCTTCTTTTCCTCTTTCAAACGCTTCTTTTCTGCCTTAGCAGCATCTTTTTTCTTTTTCTTCTCTGCATTGGCAGCCTTCTTTGCTTTCGCAGCCTCTTTCTTCTGCAGCTTCTTTGCTTCTTTTGCTTCCTTAGCCTCTTTTCTGCGCTTTTCTTCTTCTTCATCAATGAGCTCATCATCATCTTCCATATCAGAATCCGCCTGCGCCCCATCAGCATTTTTCTTATTTCCACCAAACAAACGCCCAAAGAAACCTTTCTTCTTCGGCTTTTCCGAACCTTCCAGTTCTTCTGAAAGTTCTGGGATATCTCCTAATGACTCCTCTAATGGAATACCTTCAGAATCTGCTTTAAACAAACCTTCGATATCCTTTAAATCATTATCTTCTGACATCTGACCTAGTAAATCCATAATATCTGAGTCGTCATCCTCAAACAATGACTGTTCGCTTTCCTTTGCCGCTTCCTGGGTTTCCTCTCCAAAGCTACCTAAAAGACTGCTTAAGTCATCTAATCCTGAGAATGATTCCTGCTCTGCAGTGGCTACTGGTTCTTCTTCATCTAAAGCATACAAAGCACTTAAATCATCATCAGCCACTTCCTCTGATTCTTCAGATTTTATTTCAATATCCCCTGATTCATTAAATGTAGATTCCGCGGCGGTTACTTCTTCAGCCACTGGTTCGTCATTCATAGACGCTAACAATGCTGCAATGTCTTCATCACTCATTTTTGCATTTGGGTCACTTGTTTCTGGTATTGCTACCGGTTCTGTATTTGAGGATTCCTGCTCTGCCGTTTCTTCACCATTCATAGATGCTAACAATGCTGCAATGTCTTCATCACTCATTTTTGCATTCGGGTCACTTGTTTCTGGTATTGCTACCGGTTCTGTATTTGAGGATTCCTGCTCTGCCGTTTCTTCACCATTCATAGATGCTAACAATGCCGCAATGTCTTCATCACTCATTTTTGCATTCGGGTCACTTGTTTCTGGTATTGCTACCGGTTCTATATTTGAGGATTCCTGCTCTGCCGTTTCTTCACCATTCATAGATGCTAACAATGCTGCAATGTCTTCATCACTCATCGCCTGATTCTCATCGCCTGATGCTTGCGTATCTGATTGTTCTGCACTGGCATCGCTTTCATTCATAGATGCCAGCAATGCTGCAATATCTTCCTCGCTCATTTTTGCATTGGGATCACTCATCTCTGAATGTTCCTGTATCCCACTGTCAATCTCTGCAAGAATAGCTTGCAATTCTTCATTATCTGCATGCGGGTCATCACCTGCAGAAGTTTCCTTCAATAGCTTATCTAATTCTTCCGATTCGCCCATAACCTCACCCCTTATGTATTCTCAAGCTGCCTACATATTCTGCAACCATAAAAGTTATGTCTATTTTATCACAAAATATCTGTTAAGACAATTCTATTCCGACAATATTTTCAAAGAATTGCCCTTTACAGATATGCCCTTTCCATGTATTTCTTTTGTTAGCTGTGGAAATTTTTCATTAACCCGAATGTAAAATGCTTTATCACTTAAATGTACCATTTTTTCTAATGGCCAGCGAATCACTTCTGGATATGCAAAACCAACACCTAATTCCAGTACACACACTTTTTTATCTAACACTTTCTGAAGCCATGATTTATATTCTAACCAGGATTCTATATATCCCTGTTCTAAATAACAGGACGCACGAATGGTATTTGGGACAATTTCCTGTCTGCAGTTTTCACATTCCGGTTTCGAATCCTGCCAAGGCATACCGGCCTCATACCAATAGCGATATACCTGGTTAAGCAGATGCTCTCCCGGAAAAATATTATTATCACAGGCTTCATTACATTGCATCCGGTTCAGACTACCACAAGGTGCTGTAATACGTTCTTTTTTTAATATTGACTGGAAAATTATATCATCTGTATTCAATGTGTTAATAAAGTATGTTTTTCCATCCAGCAGTTTGGCAAGATTATTGTATGCTTTTATATATGGTTCACAGTTTAATTCCCGTATTGCTAATGCTTTTATTACTTCGGGAATTGTCTCCTCACCAGTGTCTTCTATATACCGTTTTCCCACCCTTGTATTTCGGTAATCTTCCGCAGAAAAGGTAAATTCTTCACCGATACCAACTACTACAATATCTGCTTCATCCAATTTGCTTTGTATCTTCTGTAATGTTTCCACAACAATCTCCTAACCATATATTCCTATTGTTTATAAACTATGCCCTCTAATGCAACAATGAAACAGGGACATCCTGTGTCCCTGTTTTTCATTACATCTTATAATTTATCCATATGACAAGATTCTCATTTTAATCTTTAAATATAAGCCGATCCAGTTCGCGTACCAAATTGCCAATTTCCGGCTTAGATAACTGGGCATCTGCCCCTAATTGTTCACCTTTTCTACGCATTTCATCATTAACAAGAGATGAGAAAATAACAACTGGTGTCTCACATATAATCGGATCATCTTTAATCAGTTTTGTCAAGCGATGTCCATCCATAATTGGCATCTCGATATCAGTGATGACAAGACCGACATTTTCCTTTAATGTTCCATCTGCTTTGTACTTGCACAACTTATCCCATGCTTCTTTACCATTATTATTGATATTTAAGTTTACATAGCCCGCCTTACGCAGTGAATCTGAAATCAAACGGCTTAATAATGGTGAATCCTCTGCAATTACAATTGGGATATTGCTTCTGTTTCGTTCGCCTAACGACTCTATATCTGAAACCTTAAGTCCTGTCTCTGGGCTGATATCAGTAACAATCTTTTCAAAATCAAGAATAATAATCAACCGCTTGTCCCACTTCACAATACCTGTAGAAACACCACTTCCTTCTGTATTAATGGTAGCATCTGGTTTAATAATATCCTCCCACGACACTCTATGAATACCTAGAACAGTATCCACTCGAAATGCGATATTTAATTTATTAAAATTTGTGATGATAAAGAAACCTTCTGTTCCATCATCCGGTAAGCCTATGCTGTTCTTCAAATTTACCACAGTAATCATTGTATCACGTGGCATAAAAATACCCTGAATACTTGGGTGTGCATTTGGAACAGGTGTAACTTCCTCATAAGTAAGAATCTCCCGCACCTTTGCTACATTAATGCCATAATGATTGTTACCCAATGTGAATTCAAGAATCTCTAGCTCATTCGTGCCATTTTCCAGTAAAATTTTTGTCTCCATAGTAACCTTCCTCCTTAATTATCTTCAATACTCCGCTTTTTGTTCAATTATACCATATCTCCATTAAAAAATATAGATTTTTTATAAATATTTTTACAATATTGTATTTTACAGTGCAACCATATATGCATTTTCACCAATCACCACAGATAAATCAAATTTTTCAAGATTTGTCTCCGGGTTAATTTCAAAAATCACAACAGCTTCCTTAGACTCCCCAGCCTTTACTTCTTCTTCATAAAATGCCAAATCATTTAATAACATTGTCATCATTGCATTTTTCTTTGAACCGTCCGGCATCACTAGCTTACACAACATTTCCTTATCAACTAAAGATATTTTTGATGTCTCTGTGCTTGTATTTGTAATATTAAAACGTAATGTCAAAAGTTTTCTTTCCGGAGATGCACTTAAACTAAAGTAAACATCATCAGTTTTCTCATCTTCATTTGCTGGTGGATAAGTGTCTAGCAATTCATATCCCTTATACTGAATGTCAAATCCACTTATCTGTAAAATTTCATTCATAGAAACCTTTGGTTCTTCTGCCTCCTGAGACTGCTCTTTCGTTCCAGTCCCATTACTTTCTGAGCTTTCATTATTCTTGGTATTCTCTGCACTTGCTGCGTTTTGCATTTCCTCACGAATCTTTTCTAACTCTGCCGCCTTTTGTGCAGCTATTCGTTCTGCTTCTTCCGCAGCAGCAATTTCTTCATCATTCAGCAACCTGTCTGAATAATTTTTATCGTACTTTAGCAGTAACCCTGCTGCGTATTGTGCTACCATTGCTGACTGCTCGTCTGTTAATTCTGCACCGCCACATCCTGTCAGCATTGTAGCTGCCAGAACTGTAGCAACCAGCTTCTTCCCCTTCATAACAAACCTCCTCTTTCCAAATAAAAATAGCCAATAAAAGCTATGCTCTTATTGACTATTTTAACACTATTTTACAAATTCAGCAACTTTTTTTCGTAAATTGCCGTTATTTATCCGAAAAATATCGTTTTACTGCATTTCCAACAATTCAATTTCGTCTTTCCAATCCCAAAATGCTGTCATGTCTGTAGTTACTGTTGCTGAATTTATCCGTTCCATACTAATAATAATACCATTTTGTCTCTGATATACAGGAACTTCTACGCCCCAGTCTAAAATAATATCAAAGCATTCCTTATAAAGGGATTTTCGATAGGTACGCTTATCACTTACCTCTGCATTCATAATTTTTGAATCCAATTTATAATCAGAAATATAGTAATAGTTACTATCCATACCACCATTTCCTAAAATGTTATCCGAATGGTATGTCTGATAAAGTTCTGGATCTAAGGACGCATTCCATGCAGCTACCCACATTTCCTGGTTTCCTGTCGGGACTGCGTTTATCAATTCATTTTGACTGGCTATATCCTTGATTTCCAAATCAATCCCTATACTTGACAGCGCTTCTTTCACTGACGTCAAAATACTATATACCGGATGATTACCATTACCATCTGCGGCAATTAAAATCTCATATGACAACTTTGCTCCTTCAGGTGCCTCAGTGAATTTGCCAGATTCTTTATCATATGTATAGCCCGCCCCTTTCAGATAACCAATAGCTGCTTCTAAGGCCGCTTCATATTGTTCACTTTCAGTCATACTTTCTTCATATATATTATATCCATATACATTCTCAGAATATGCCGTTTCATACGCTTCATCTCCATCGGCTGGAGCTGCCCAGGAAATATCTGAAATTGGGTATTGAATTACAGAAGCACTCCCCCCATAATAAGTATCTATCGCTTCTTCCCTATATACAGCAAAAAGTGTAGCAAAAGCCTTTCGCAGCTTTTTTGACTGCTTACTGGATGCATCATCTCCAACCTTAACTGCTTCGGCATTCAAGCCAATATAACCATATCCTAAGTTATCAAATGTTTCTAAAGTAATGGTATTTCCGTCCAATTCTCCATTATCATTACTTTTCTTAATATCAAATAAAACACTTGCTGAAAGAGATATTGCTGAAATATCCAATGCCCCATCCTGAATACCTGCAACTTTATCTGCTTCCTTTATTTCTTTCAATAAAAGCTTTTCTGTCTTAGGGCAACCCTTCCAGTAAGATTCATTTGCCTGCAAGGTAACGACACCATTTTCATAGTTCTGAAATTGATAAGGACCCGCTCCTAATGGCTTCGATGTCTTATCTTTAATGCTTCGCAAATCACCTTTAGAAAAGCCAAACTTATGCTCCTCATAATCGTACTCATCCTCAGAACCGTAATAATGTAATGGAGCAACAATCATTTCTCCTAACTCATAAATGGCATTGATATCATTAGAATCCAAAATAATTCGGAAGGAATATTCTCCCGTTTTCTCAATACCTTCTATGTAATCTGCATCATCCTCCTCAGGAATTCCGATATTGAAATCCGCAATACGATCACCTAATTCTTCTTCTAAACAGGTGAAAAAATCTTTATTCACTGTTTCTCTGTCCGAAAGTCGCTCGAAGGAACTGTAATTTGCTTCCATTTCCTTCCAAAAATCTTCTGCCGTAGGTACATCATCATCAAGCATAGTGTATACTTGCCCGCTGCTTGTTTTGAAGGTATCATCTCTTTTCACTTTACCATAACCATTTACCGCCATGGCTAAAAGAACTTCGTTATTATAGTATGTTTCCAAATCATCTACATTCTTCTCTGCACAGTAATCGATAATATCCTGTGTAAAACGAATTCCGGCATTGTCTACCGCTTCCCAAAATTCATTCTGCTGTTCTTCAGTAAAATATGTGAAATCTGTATTGTCCCGTCCTGCCTCCATAATAACATTGTACAGCGTGTCCATCTCTCTTCTGTAATCCTCTATGCCTTTAATTGGCAATGAGTAAATCAAGGAAGAACCCTCATAAGTAGGATCACATAACACATATAAGGTAAATATAACATCATCCGCTGTCAATATCTGTCCATCGCTAAATGTTATATCATCCCTTAATGCAAAATCGTATATCACATCACCTTTTTCTTCTGAAACTTCGCACTTTGCAATGCCTGTATACTTATAATCTGTACCATTATAAGTTTTGGTTTCACCGTGAATACCATTTAAAATCTCATTTCCTTCTCTATCATGACCTAACAGTGTAACACCTGTAAGTTCAGCAACATCCATATCGCAGGATGACAATGCAAAAAACGGACTAAATTTCCCAGAAAATTGAGAATATCCCACTGTCAGTGTATCAGACTTTTTAGCAGTGACAGATGCATCTCTATCTGTCTGTACGGGTGCAACTGTAACTTTTGAATTTTGTCCATCTTTAGTTTCTTTGCTTGTATCTTGTCCTGAACAGCCGGTCAAGGAACCGAATGCAACAGCGACTGATAACATAAGAGCGCATGCTTTCACTAAGCGATTCTTCATACTACTCTGTCCTCTCATATTTTTTACCATATCCCATAACTGTTCATAATGTGACATTCAGAAAATGCCAGAATCTGAACTGTTATCATATCGAAACGATATGTAAGTTTAGCACATCTTCTAGCAATTTACAAGAATCAATTTATACAGGTTGTACATCACTCTCTAATTCAAACCAGAATTCTACACCGTTATCATAGTTCCTCACTCCATAAGGCTGATTGAAGGAATCCATAATAACTTTAACAATGGATAAACCTATTCCACTTCCACCATATTCTCTTGTTCTGGCCTTGTCTACCTTGTAGAATTTTACCCATATCTGGTCTAAGGACTCTTCTGGTATAGGTTCTCCTGTATTAAACACAGAAACTCGAGCTTTTCCGTTTACTTTCTGTATCTTCACCTCGATAACCTTTTCTCCTGCAGCATGATTCCATGCATTGCTGAGATAGTTGCGGACTACATCTTCAATTTTTAATTCATCGGCCCAGACATAAATATCTGGCGTGTCCTGAAAAATAACAGTGGCACCATTCTGCTTAATTAAGATATTCGAAGACTGAATAACACCTTTGATTAATGCTGTCAAATTAAACCGTTCTAATGTAACTGTCTCCGTGCCAAATTCCAGTTGATTCAGCGTAAGAAGCTTCTTTACCATATTATTCATACGATTTGCTTCATCCATAATAACATCACAATAAAAATCCCTGCTCTCCTCATCGTCATTTACACATTCCTTTAGGCCCTCTGCATAACCTTGAATTAACGCTATTGGTGTCTTAAGCTCATGAGAAACGTTTGATAAAAATTCTCTGCGCATTATATCAATTTCTTCTTTTTTCTCAATATCTTTCTGTAGTTCATTGTTAGCTGTCTTCAGTTCACCAATAACAGTTTCTAATGTTTTAGACATTTGATTCATATTATTGCCAAGGATACCAATTTCATTTTTCTCACCACCGGAGTATTTTGCAGTAAAATCCAAACCACCCATTTGTTTAGATATATCAGCCAGTTCTAAAATCGGACGGGATACTCGCTTTGCAAGATACCACACCAGAAGAATACTGATTACCAGTGCAATGATAAAAATATACACAAGAAATCGATTTGACAATTTTACACTATCCCGAATACTTTCCACTGCAGTTCTCAAAAGAATCATGTCTCCATTATCAAGATAGCCCCACAATTCCATATATTCTGTATTCATTTTATCATCTACAACCAACTGCAGTGTAAACATATCGGTCCGCTTTAATATCTTGATTTTTTCTGTATGCCTAACAATGGATCCTTTTACACGAACTTTAATGCTGGAACCCAACACTAGTTCATCACCTTTATCCGGGTCTAAGCCAAAAATAATCATTTGCATTCGTCGTACCATATCATGTCCCGAAGAGGATAATACTTCCTCCCAATTCGGTGTTGTAACAAGTACAGATATGTTTTTAGAATCACAGGTCTCATTAAATTTATTTACAAAATCTGATGATGTGATATCGTCATTCTGCACTTTCTTATCAATCCAGTCATATACTGTAAGCAATGTCTGCTGTTTGTCGCTCATGTAAAATTTTTCTAAGAATACTGTATTCATCAGCATACATATTACGATAATTCCGATAATCAATAAGAGAAAAATTACTGTAATCTCTTTTTTTATAGAATGCTTCATATCTTCATCTCCATAGATTCTTATGATTTTGTTTCAAACTTATAGCCAATCCCCCATACTGTCTTAATATAATCTCCACATTCTCCAATTTTACTTCGAAGCTTTTTTACATGGGTATCAATTGTTCTGACATCACCAAAATAATCATAATTCCATACATTATTCAGGATCTTTTCTCTAGACAGTGCAATGCCCTCATTTTCCAGAAAATATGTCAGAAGTTCGAACTCTTTATAGCTTAAATCCACAGGCTTATCATGCACCGTAACCTGATGTGCAGCTTTATCTATCTTAATTCCGCCAGCTTCTATCTTGTCCTCCTCTGTCATTACATTGCTTCTACGAAGAATAGCTTCTACTCTTGCAACTAAAATCTTAGGGCTGAATGGCTTAGAAATATATTCATCCACGCCCAATTCAAATCCAAGCAATTCGTCCTTTTCATCAGATTTTGCTGTCAACATAATAATCGGCACCTTGGAATATTCTCTAATCTCCCGACATACCTGCCATCCATCCAGCTTTGGCATCATAACATCTAAAATTACCAGATTAATATCTTTTTGCTCAAAGAAAATATCTAATGCCTCTGCACCATCTGCTGCTTCCACTACGATAAAATTTCTTCGGGCAAGAAAATCCCTTACTAATTTACGCATTCTGCTCTCATCATCTACTACCAATACCTTTAACTGCTCCATATAACGTATCCCTTCCTCACTAAGTTTCATACAGTCTGTGTAATACAAGACAATACAAAACTGCATTATCCTAAATAGTTACAGCATATCATCTATTTATGAAAATATTGTGTACATTTCGTAGTTTTTTGGTAACACGCCCTTATTTCTCTGTCAAGGCCTGCTCACGCTGATTTAATTCCTGTTCACGCTGATTCAATTCTTGCTCCCAATGCTCATACTCGTCTACCAACTGATTTTCGTAATTTAATACTGTTATGCTATCTCCGGTCGTAGCAAGATAAAACATAATTCCCACGGCCACTACAAGCACTACATTCAAAAGGTATGAAACTACATGGAAACCTTTTGTATCCTTCTCCTTCTGTTGCACGCTTTTTGCATTTCCATATTTTATATGGGACACCACCTTATCTCTGACAGGTTCAATTGGTATTGGGCTTACCTGTTCACCCATGCCCTTACTTATTAAATATTGCTGTACTTCACGAAGATAACACCAGCCAATAGCTGTTTTACATAACCGTTTTTCTAAGAGCTGATTATATACCTCCAACACCTTTTCCGGATTTTTCATATTTACCTTGCTTCTGATAATATTAATTCCAGCGAGTTCATCTTTTGCAGCTGCAGCTGCTTCTTCTGTTTCAAATGTAAATCCATCTACTTCCCATTTTTTGCCCATAACAAATACCTCCCTCTCCTTTTGATTTCCTAATATATAAAAAAATGCTTGAAACACAGCGGTTTCAAGCATTCTCCATAGTGGACCTGACGGGATTTGAACCCGTGTCCGAAAGCCCATCCATTTAGGCATCTCCCATTACAGTCATTTTACTGACATTCCCTCCATCTCACGCCAAATGACAGGCTTAAGACTTCAGTAGCTTCATAAGTTCTTTTATTCCCTCAAAGCTTTGGGAACAAAGTGCCCCGCAGGTTTGATGCCGGGTCTCTCAGCAGCGGGTTACTGGGAGTCGACAAGCTGCAACTAGGCAGCTAACGCTAATTCTTCGTCTGCGTTTATATTTAAGTTTCGGTTTACTAACGCGGTACCGCCCGCGAATGGCTTCCCAAACTTCAAAACCCCCGTCGAAACCAGTACAAGCCCTTATATAAAGTGTACTGTACAGCGAAGATTAAAATTCTTACTTAATTATACAAAGTAAACAGCCACCTGTCAAGGAATTTTCGTGGTATTACAAATTCTTTACCTTAAACTCTCTCTCTGCTTCACGACGCTGATCCTTTTTTGCAATATCCTGTCGCTTATCATATAATTTTTTACCTTTAGCCAGACCAATTTCTACCTTGACAAGACTTCCCTTGAAATACACCTGAAGTGGCACCAGGGTATAGCCCTGTTCTGCAATTCTGCCGGAAATCTTGTAAATTTCTTTCTTATGCATCAGCAATTTTTTCACACGAAGCGGGTCTTTGTTAAATATATTTCCCTTTTCATATGGACTGATATGCATACCATAAATATATACCTCTCCATTTTCAATTCGGACAAAGGACTCCTTAATGCTGCATTTTCCCATGCGGAGAGATTTAACTTCTGTCCCGTGAAGCGCAATACCTGTCTCATATTTTTCTTCAATAAAATAATCATGAAATGCCTTTTTGTTGTTAGCAACCAGTCGATTGCCTCCTTTTTCTGTTTTCGCCATACTTTCCTCTCATTCTGCCACTACAGCGGCTATTTTATTAGGAAGGAAATTATCCATCCTTTTTGCAAAGCGGATTTCAACCCGCTCTGCTCCTTATTCTTCCTCATCTGCTACCACAAAATCAATGGTTCGCTGGATTAAATCGGTATCATCTACCACCACTTTTATCTTCTGTCCTAATTTATAGCGTTTTCCTAAATGTTCACCCACTAATTCCTGCGTACTCTCATAGTAATCATAGAAGTCATCATCAAGAGCCGTAATGTGTACCAGTCCCTCAATGGTGTTAGGTAATTCCACATACATGCCCCAACCTGTAATACTAGAAATAACCCCCTCAAAGACTTCACCTATCCGTGCAGACATATATTCTGCTTTCTTCAGCTTATCTGTCTCTCTTTCTGCTTCCTCTGCCCGACGCTCTGTTTCACTTGTCTTTTTTGCTACTTCCGGCAAAATTGCGGCATAGTGCGTTCTTCGCTTCTCATCCATTCTGCCTCTCAATGTCTCCTTGATAATGCGGTGAATCTGCAAATCCGGATAACGTCTGATAGGCGAAGTGAAATGACAATAATACTTGGTTGCCAGGCCAAAATGACCGGTACATTCTGTGGTATATTTTGCCTGCTTCATGGAACGCAGTGTCAGCCGACTGATTAGTGCTTCTTCCGGTGTTCCCTCTATTTTATCTAATAACTTCTGAATTTCCTTTGGATGAATTTCTTCAGAGCCTAACCGGATGTGATATCCAAAGTTATTGATAAACGTCCGGAGTCTCTGTAATTTTTCATCATCCGGATTCTCATGAGAACGATACACAAAAGGTATTTCCTGCCAGAAAAAATCCTCTGCCACTGTCTCATTTGCAATCAGCATAAAATCTTCAATAATTTTTGTTGCCACATTTCTTTCATAGGGCTTAATTTCCACAGGATGTCCTTCTTTATCCAATATAATCTTGCTCTCCGGAAAATCAAAATCAATGGAACCACGTTTTCTGCGGCGTTCACGAAGAATTTTTGCCAATTCTTCCATGCATTCAAACATTGGTACCAGTTCTTCATATTCTCTGCGTTCTGCTTCATCTTTGTCCGCTAATATCTTCTTTACACTGGTATAACTCATTCTTCGGTCAACATTAATCACTGTTTCTGCTATCTTATGATCAAACACATTTCCTTTTTTATCAATTTTCATAATACAGCTAAGAGCCAGTCTGTCAAAGCCAGCATTTAAAGAACATATTCCATTAGACAACGTGTGTGGCAGCATTGGTATTACACGATCAACCAGATATACACTGGTCCCTCTGTTAAACGCTTCTACATCAAGGGCACTGTGTTCTTGTACATAATTGGTAACATCTGCAATGTGCACCCCAAGTTCATAGTATCCATCTTCTTTTGTAAGGGTAATGGCATCATCCAGATCCTTTGCATCTTCACCGTCAATGGTTACTGTCTGCCAATCTCGAATATCCAGTCTTCCTGCCCGGTCTGCATCGGACACTTCCTTTGCCACCCGTTCCGCCTGATTCAATACCTTTTCTGAAAATTCATTGGGTAGCTCATAAGATTTTACAATAGATAAAATATCAGTACCAGGATCGTTAATATGACCGATAATTTCAACAATCTTACCCTCAGGACTTTTTCTCTCATTACCATACTTTGTAAGCTTTACCACTACTTTATGACCGGATACCGCACCTTTATCCCATTCCACAGGAATAAAAATATCACTGTTAAATCTCTGGTTATCCGGGCGGACAAAACCAAAATTTTTACTTTTCTCAAATGTACCAATGATTTCTGTCATTCCTCGTGACAGAATCTTAACTACCTTACCTTCTTGACGCTTGCCGGTCTGTCTTGGTGACACCGCTACCTGCACTACATCTTTGTGCATTGCACCATTAAGCTCCGATTCCGGTATGAAAATATCTTCCTCCTCGCCCTCACGTTCAGCAAATGCAAATCCCCGCTGGTGAGCATTCAGTGTTGCTGTAACATATTTGTTGGTTGCTTTCATATATTTGCCCTTGACAGATACTTCTGCCTTTCCATCTTTTACAAGGGCATCTAACACCTCCGACAATTCACTGCGCTGTTCTTTCGGTATATTTAAAAGAATTGCAATTTCTTTTATTTTCATTGGTACATATAAATCATCACACAATAGATCATAAATTACTTTTTTTCGCTTTTCTAATTCCTCTTTTTTCATTTCAACCTCAATTCCGGTTCTAGAGCGTATTTAAAAAATCATTCCTGCAATCTACACACTCTAAAGCACCAGTAATATCAAAAAAATAAGCACTCTTGCAAACAAGAGTGCTTATGTACAGCATATAAGTGTTCTTTAGAAATTAATATTCAAAACAATTGCAAGTAAGAAAAATGCAATGCCTAAAAATTTTGTGAACTTTTCTAAATTACCTTCCATAGAATGGCCTTTATTCTTTCCCCAATAGGAATCTGCCATACCACTGATAGAACCTAATCCTGCTGACTTACCTTCCTGAAGCAATACAATCGCAGTTAATGCGATACATACTATAATAAACACTACTGTTAATACAATTCTTAAAATTTCCATTTCCACACCTCCTAATGCTAAACATTAACAGTTTAACATAGGATTTTTTAAATTTCAACTATTTTTTGTAGTATTTCATATTTTTAAAATATTATGTACTTTTATTACAATTAGATTCTATTCTAAATACCATTCATCTTCGCCATTTTCTATATTCTTTGGCATATATTTCTTTAAAACCGCCTCCATAGGCAACGAAAACATCCATGCACCACAAGCAGGAAGAACCAAAAAAGATATTGGAGCCAATATGCCTACAAGCAGACAGATAGCTAAAATCACAATCATCAGCAAGGTGAAAGGCAGATGACGGACTGACATCAAAAATGAGTTCTTCACTACATCCTTTAGAGTAAGAGAAAATCTTGACTGTTCTGGAAATAAATACATTGCTGTCATAACAATTGCAACGCCTAATACAACATAAACGAAAAGCAGAACAGTTCCCAAACCACTTCCCAGGCTTTTTGCAAAGTACATATTGAATGCCAATACTGCTCCTAGCAAAACAAGTCCAAGCCACATGAGAGTTGATTGTCCAAAATTACTCTTAAAAGCAGACCAGAAATTCTTCCAGAGATACCCTCGTCCTCTTCTAATTGACTTAACTGTTGTATAGTATAAAGCTGTTGTGGCTGCCCCAATCGTAAAAACCGGAATGCAGAAGATCACATATAAAACACTAAGCACTGCAATATCCGCAACCTTAGACAGCCCTGCCATTACACCTCCGTCCAGATCAAAAATATTACTCATTTCGTTTGTTCCTTTCCCAATTTCATTACCATTATCATAACCATTCAGAAAACTATATCCTTTTACACAAACTGTGCTGATTCTGAACCGTTGCTCATTATCTTATAATATACATAAGCCTGCAGACTGTCAATGAATTAATGGAATGCACCTTCCCGAATTCTTGGAAGTTCCGCTACGTGCTGGAACTTACCAATGCATTTTACCAGAAAATCATGACATGCTACATGATTCATTCCTTCTACAGCAATCACACCAATCACTCCCACTTCTTCTATTATAATTGGAAAAGCACCACCTGCACATGCGTATTCCTTTTCATCTACACCAAGACTTTCCAGCGTCTGGTTAGAAGCCTGCAATTCTGTGTAAAGACGAAGGCTGCTTTCCTCAAAACGTCTTACTGTATTTACCTTCTTTTCTAATAATGCTACATCATTCAATGTCATGCCAGCCATTGCATATTCAAAAACACGCATGCCATTATTTAACTCAATGCGAAAAACAAGCTTCATGCCATGTCTCTTTGCAGCTTCTACCATAAGTACACCCAGTTCCCATGCATCTGACTGATTAAAATGGTTAAATTGAAGCAGATCCTCCTGCATAAATAGAGCCTGTGAAATTTCTTCTACCTTTAATAAATCTTCCTTTGTCATACTATCTACCTCCAAACTTTTATATTTTTAAGAAAAGTTTTATAAATTTTGTGTAACAAAAAAGAAGCCTCACGGCTCCTTTTTCGTATAGAACCCCTTAATTCCATACTACCTTCATCTTGTACGAAACCCCTTATCTTTTCATACAATCCCTTCATCACTGCATACCCCATATACAGTACAAAGTTGTTTAAGTAAAGTCATTACTTAAGATGTATTTATCATATCATATTTGTGCATAATAGTCAATGGTTTTTTATGATAAATCGCATTTTTCGTCATTTTTATCTATCAAGCGCATCCGTAATAGATTTTACATAATCATATACTGGAACTTCGCTATTTTTACCATGTTCTGCTACAATTTTTACAATAGCACTTCCAATAATCGCTCCATCAGAAAGAGCTGCCATCTTCGCCGCCTGCTCTGGTGTAGATATACCAAAACCAACAGCAACTGGAATATCATTTGCAGACTTTACTAATTTCACCATTTCACCAATATCTGTACGAATCTCACTACGGACACCAGTAACACCTAAGGAAGAAACGCAGTAGACAAATCCTTTTGCTTCCTTTGCAATTTTTGTAACTCGTTCATGAGAGGTTGGTGCAATCAAGGAAATCAGGTCTATGCCATATTTCTCACATTCTTCATTGATTTCATCTTTTTCTTCAAAAGGCAAATCAGGAATAATAACTGCGTCAATGCCCACTTCTTTACATGCAGCCATAAATCTGTCTTTTCCATATGTAAAAATTGGATTGATGTATGTCATAAAAGCAAGGGGTATCTGAGTATTTTGGCGAATACGCCTTACCATATCAAATATCTTATCAGTTGTACACCCATTGGCCAGAGAACGCTCATTTGCTTCCTGAATAACCGGGCCTTCTGCTGTCGGATCAGAAAAAGGAATCCCGATCTCAATCAAATCCGCCCCTGCTTTTTCCATTGTGTAAATTAATTTTTCTGTGGTTTCTAAATCAGGGTCTCCTGCTGTAACAAATGGTATAAATGCTTTTCCTTTGCTGAATGCTTCCTGTACTCTACTCATGTAAATCCACTCCTTTATATCTTGCAATTGCTGCTACGTCTTTATCTCCACGTCCGGATATGTTGATTACCATTATCTTATCTTTACCTAATTCCTTTGCATATTTCATTGCATATGCCACTGCATGAGCACTTTCAATAGCTGGAATAACACCTTCGATTTTTGAAAGATATTCAAAAGCCTCGACCGCTTCTGCATCTGTAATCGGCACATATCTTGCTCTTCCCTGCGCATGTAACATTGCATGCTCCGGTCCAATGCCAGGATAATCCAGTCCGGCAGAAATTGAATATACAGGTGCAATCTGTCCATACTCGTCCTGGCAGAAGAGCGACTTCATACCATGGAAAATACCAACACTTCCTGTTGCAATTGTTGCCGCTGTCTTTGGAGTATCAGCGCCAAGTCCTGCAGCTTCACAACCAATCAGTTCCACACCTTCATCCTCAATAAAATCATAGAAAGCACCTATGGCATTGCTTCCGCCTCCTACACAGGCTACTACTGCATCCGGAAGTCTTCCTTCTTTCTCTAACATCTGCTTTTTGATTTCCTCGCTGATAATTTTCTGGAAATCGCGAACCATCATTGGAAATGGATGCGGTCCCATGACAGAACCCAAAACATAATGGGTGTCATCAATTCGTCTTGTCCATTCACGCATAGTTTCATTTACTGCATCCTTTAAGGTTGCCGTTCCACTTGTTACCGGATGAACCTTTGCTCCAAGAAGTTCCATTCTATATACATTTAATGCCTGACGCTCTGTATCTTCTTTACCCATAAAGATTTCACATTCCATGCCCATTAAAGCAGCCACAGTTGCCGTTGCCACACCATGCTGGCCTGCGCCTGTTTCGGCAATGACACGTGTTTTTCCCATTTTCTTTGCTAACAGTACCTGACCTAATACGTTATTAATTTTGTGGGAGCCGGTATGATTCAAGTCTTCACGTTTTAGATAAATTTTTGCACCGCCTAAATCTTTTGTCATATGCTCTGCATAATATAACAATGATGGACGTCCGGCATACTCCTTATATAAGGTTGCTAATTCCTCTTTAAATTCCAGATCATCCTTATAATGTAAATATGCTTTTTCTAACTCATCTACCGCATTCATTAATGTTTCCGGAATGTATTGTCCACCATAGATTCCATAT
>JBGVIB010000008.1:0-9767 GCA_045122835.1 Lachnospiraceae bacterium | reverse complement strand
AGGTTTTTGATGAGCTGATCAAAAAATTCCCGAACAATAAAACGGCAAGGGATGCAAAGCTTCACTATGACGATTAATACAACAAACGAAAGAAAAATTATCACTGTACAAGAGAAATCATTTTAATGGTTTCTCTTTTTTATATACTAGTATAGTGTCTTCGAAATAACTCGACAGAATCACTTGTTTTCCTGGTATATAAAAAGTGATGCGAACGAAAGGAGACAGAAAATAATTATATAGCATAAAAATAAATGCCATGCAAGGCAGAAGTGAGGTTATGGATGGAGAATAGAATGCAGATAATAGGACAGGACCTGGTGGTAAAAGTTCCAGAAGAATTAGACCATCACAATTGTAATGAAATAAAAGAAAAAATAGATTTTTTAATCGGGGAAGAACCTATTGACAGGGTGGTATTTGATTTTGAGGATACTTCCTTCATGGACAGTTCTGGAATAGGAGTCATTATGGGGCGCTATAAGAAAATGCAGTTTGTCGGCGGCGAAGTATGTGCAGTAGGTGTGGGGGAACGGGTCTATAAAATATTTGTGTTATCAGGCATTTCAAAATTTATACAAATTTTTAAAAAAAAGGAGGAACAGTTATGCCAGTAGAAAATGAAATGAAGGTAATTTTTGACAGTCGTTCCTGCAATGAAAGCTTTGCAAGAATTACAGCTGCGGCGTTTATGACTCAGCTAAATCCAACTGTGGAGGAGGTAGCTGATGTAAAAACAGCAGTTTCTGAAGCGGTTACCAATGCCATTATTCATGGGTATGATATGGAGGTACATAAAATCGAAATGACATGCCGCATAGAAAAACATCGTTTTGTTGTAATTATCCGGGATTATGGAAAGGGAATTGAGGATGTCAGTAAAGCACTGGAGCCACTATATACATCAAGACCTGATTTAGAGCGCTCCGGTATGGGATTTGCATTTATGGAGGCATTTATGGATGACATGAAAGTAGAAAGCAGTAAGGGGGAAGGCACCAAAGTGACAATGTATAAAACGATTGGTGCTATGGAAGGATGATATGAAGGAAAATATCGCACTCATTCAATTGGCGAGACAAGGAGATAAAAGTGCGAGAGATACATTAGTAGAGGAGAACATGGGGCTTGTTTATAGTATTGCAAGAAGATTTACAAACAGAGGATATGAGTTAGAGGATTTATTTCAGATAGGTACGATTGGTCTGATTAAGGCAATTGACAAGTTTGATACCACATATGATGTGATGTTCTCCACCTATGCGGTTCCTATGATTATGGGAGAAATTAAGCGTTTTCTAAGGGATGATGGCATGGTTAAAGTGTCAAGAAGCTTAAAAGAAAAGGGGTGGAAGATAAAGCAGGCATCTGCTGCTTTCTTTGCAGAACAGGGAAGAGAACCGTTAGTAGAGGAGCTGGTAACGATACTGGGGATGACGGCAGAAGATATTGTTATGTCCTTAGAGGCCAATGCAGAAGTAGAGTCCCTGCAAAAAACAACATACCAAAGTGGGGACAGCGAGCTGCATTTAGAAGAACAGATAGCGGACGAACGTCAAGGAAATGATGGGGAAACCGACAAATTAGTCAACCGTCTTTTATTAGAACAACTGCTAAGTGAATTAAAGGAGGAGGAGAGAAAGCTGATTATGTATCGCTACCTAGAAGATAAAACTCAGATGGAAACGGCAAAACTGTTGCATATCAGCCAAGTTCAGGTGAGTCGTTTGGAAAAAAAGATTTTGACAAGAATGCGTGCGCAGGCAGAAAGGGTGTAATGCTTATCCGTGCAAAATAGAGGAACCACCTTTTCAGGGAATCGGGAATCGTGTATAATGAAAAAACAGAAGAAAAAATATACAGGAGGATACAAAATGAACCAGAAAAAAACGGATAAAGCGTGGTTTTTTGTAGGAACCGTGTTGACCTGCTTTGTGGTAATGGTACTTGTTATGACAACCAGTCTGTTTATTTACCATCAGATTACTACTAGTGAAGATGCGGTAGAAACTATGGCAAATATAAAGAATGAGGACACAGTAACATTACAAGAGAGTGCATCCGTTAAAGGGCAGTTGAAAAATATATTAACGGATTCAGAGGCAGTAACGAAAGAGTTAGGTGAAATAGGATTTTTATCTCAACTGAAACAAGGGCTGGAATCTGGTACAGATATGTTGACGTTGCTGCGCTCCTTTTATCCAAATGAAATTGTTGTGGCAAGCGGAGGTACTTACAAATTCCATACCATAAATAAGGATCTGAAAATGCATAACCTTCAGGAAGAAAATATTAAAATATTAGATAGTGGAGAGATGCAATACATAGAGAATGGAAAAGTAACTTCTTATAAAGGAATTGATGTTTCAAAATTCCAGGGGGAAATTGATTGGAATGCGGTAAAACGTGATGGCGTGGAATATGCATTTATCAGAGTGGGAATTCGCGGATATGAGACAGGTGAGTTGGTAGAAGATGAATGTTTCAAAACTAATATAGAGGGGGCGAATACAGCAGGTATAGCTGCTGGTGTGTATTTCTTTTCCCAGGCAGTGACAGAAGCTGAGGCAGTGGAAGAGGCGGAATTTGTGCTGAATCTGATAAAAGATTACAAAATTGACTGCCCAATTGTGTATGATGTGGAAAAGGTTGCAAACAGCAATGCCAGAATGAACAGGATTAGTCAGGAAGAACGCACAGCGGTAACCATTGCTTTTTGTCAGAGAATCAAAGAAGCTGGATACGAGCCTATGATTTATGCAAATATGGAAATGTTTACCCAGCTAGTAGATGTTTCGCAGTTAGAAGCCTATGAAAAATGGTATGCTTTTTATGATTCATCTATATATTATCCATATGATTTTACAGTCTGGCAGTATAGTGAGAATGGAACTGTTGCAGGTATTACCGGTGATGTAGATATGAATATAAGTTTTAAGAAATGGAGTGAAAACGAATGAAAAAGAAGCAATATATCTTATTTGATTTAGATGGAACTGTAACAGAACCTTTTGAAGGAATTACCAATTGTGTGGCATATGCATTGAAGCATTTTGGAATTGAAGTGGAGGATAGAAATACACTTCGTCCTTTTATTGGACCACCGCTTATTGACAGCTTTCAGGAATTTTATGGCTTCTCTAAGGAGCAGGCAGAGGAGGCAACAAAAAAATATCGCGAACTATATAATATAGAAGGTATTTATCAAAACGAGTTGTATGAAGGAATGAAGGAATTGCTGTCCTACTTAAAAGAGAAGGGAAAGACAGTGTTTCTTGCCACATCTAAGCCGGATGTATTTGCAAATAGAATTCTTTCTTATTTTGAAATAGATGATTATTTTGATTTTGTTGGAGGAAGCGATATCAATGGTGAGCGAAATACAAAAAGTGCAGTGATACAGTATGTGTTAGAGCGGAATGGAATTACAGATATCAGTCAGGCAGTTATGGTTGGTGACAGAAAATACGATATTCTAGGGGCCAAGAATTTTGGTATGGATTCTATTGGTGTATTGTATGGACATGGCAGCCGTGAAGAATTAGAACAGGCGGGAGCTACTAAGATTGCAGAAACGGTAAGTGCCTTGAAAGAAATACTGTAATATTGCATAGTAACGAAATTGGATAGGTTTATAATCAGGACAGTACAAGAGGGTACTGTCCTGTTGTACTTTACTATTCTATTACTAAAGTTGATATATTCACATATCCACATGAGTTATCCACAATAAATGTGGAAAATGTGGACAAAAATGTGAATGAGTGAAAAAAAAGACAAAAAAGATTTAAATTGTGTGTGAATTTTGAAAATATCCCATAAAACGAGGAGTGCCCTGATGTTAAACACCAGGGCTATTATGAAAAAATCTATTTATGTGTAATGAAACATTACGATTAAGGCTTTTTTATTCTTAAGGAATTGCTCTCTTAAGATGTTTTTATTATATCTGTTATATATGAATAAAGTATGAACTTATAATGAATACTTTGTTAAAGTGTACAAAAAAAAGAAAATAAAATGATTAATTAGAATAAAAATATCCAAAACTATTGGTAGTATATGGAAAAACAAAGTTTATTACATTGGAAAAATTATGAAAAAAATTAAAATATAGTAACGATATCTGGTAAAAATGCACTATAACCAGTAAAAGCATTGACGAATCCGTAAAATCGTGTAAAATGAAAAGGATAAGGCAAGAATAGCTTTGAAAACAAATGGAGGTTTTTTACTATGCAGGAAAACATTTTTGTTATCGGACACAAGAATCCGGATACTGATTCAATCTGCTCTGCAATTGCATATGCAGAGTTAAAATGTAAAATTACAGGAAAAAAATACACCGCAGCAAGATGTGGTGAAGTAAACGCAGAGACATCATATGTGTTAGAGCGTTTTGGAATCAATGAGCCTGAATTTGTGGCTTCCGTAGAACCACAGACAAAGCTGATTTTAGTAGATCATAATGAGACAACACAGGCGGTAGATGGACTTGCAGAAGCAGAATTGTTAGAAATCATTGATCATCACAAGATTGGTGATATTCAGACAATGATGCCAATTTATTTCCGTAATCAGCCAGTAGGTTGTACTGCGACTATCGTTACACTTCTTTATAAAGAAAACAAAGTTGAGATTGCAAAGGAAACAGCTGGATTGTTATGTGCAGCAATTCTTTCTGATACACTATTATTCCGTTCACCAACCTGTACACCCCTTGATAAGGAGACTGCATTAGAGTTAGCAGCAATTGCAGGTGTAGAAGTGGAAGAGTTTGGAATGGCGATGTTTAAAGCAGGAAGTAACTTAAAGGACAAGACAGCAGAGGAAATCTTTTATCAGGATTTCAAGAAATTCAATGCAGGTGAGGTATCCTTTGGTGTTGGTCAGATCAATGCCATGAGTGATGAAGAATTAGTGGAGATTAAGGAAAAATTATACCCATATTTAGAGACTGCTAAGAATGAGCATGAGCTCCAGATGGTATTCTTCATGCTGACAGACATTATGACAGAGACAACATCTCTTATTTGTTTGGGTGAAGGATCTGACGAATTAGTAGTAAAAGCATATAATCAGGAAAAAACTGCGGACAACCGTTATATGTTAAAAGATGTAGTATCCAGAAAGAAGCAGTTAATTCCTGCATTTATGGCTGGATTACAGGCGTAGATTTAAGAGAGAATATTTATGGCAAAACAAGAATGGAAGCCCGGCAATATGTTATACCCGCTGCCTGCTGTATTGGTCAGCATGGCAGACAGGGAGGGCCGAAGTAATATTATTACGGTGGCTTGGTGTGCAACTGTCTGTACCAACCCGCCAATGTTGTCCATTTCCGTAAGACCGGACCGGTATTCCTATCCGATTTTAAAAGAGACTGGTGAATTTGTAGTGAATTTGACTACAGAAGAATTAGCCTTTGCAACGGATTATTGTGGAGTGCGGTCTGGCAGAGATGTGGACAAGTTCAAAGAAATGCACCTCACCAAAGGAAAGGGAATTGGAATTGCAGCACCTACCATTGAGGAAAGTCCTGTGAATATTTCCTGTAAGGTCAGAAAAATAGAGGAACTAGGTTCCCATCATATGTTTATTGCAGATGTTACAGGTGTAACCATTGATGATAAATATATGGATGAAACAGGTAAATTTGAACTCAATGCAGCCGGTTTGCTTATTTATTCCCATGGAGAATATTTCAGTACCGGTGAAAAAATAGGTAAATTTGGATATTCTGTTCAGAAAAAACAAGCTCCGAGTAAGAAGAAGAAAACAAAAGAGAAGAAGGTCTGAAAGGAGGAATTATATGAATTATGGTAGAAAAGGTGTAAAGGACCAGAAGAAGGATATCACATCGAAGCGTGCCATGGTAACCAGAAAATTTCTAGTGACATCTCTGAAAGCATTTCTGATTGGTATTATAGCAGCAGGAGTGATTGGAGTCAGTGCAGGAGTTGGTGTTATAAAAGGCATTATTGATACTGCACCGGATATTGAGGATGTAAATGTAATGCCGGTAGGTTCATCTAGCTATCTGTATGATGCAGAGGGAAATCAAATTCAGAAATTGTTTGCAGCGAATTCAAATCGTACACCCATATCCATTGCTAATATGCCAAAGGATTTGCAGCATGCCTTTGTAGCCATTGAAGATGAACGTTTTTACGAACATAATGGTATAGATGTAAAGGGTATTATCAGAGCCGGCGTGGTTGGTGTAACATCAGGCTTTGATTTTTCGGAAGGTGCAAGTACGATTACCCAGCAGCTGATTAAGAATAATGTCTTTACCAAGTGGCAGACTGGTGAGGAAGATGTAGAGAAATTCAAACGTAAATTTCAGGAGCAGTATCTGGCCATTGAATTAGAGAAAAACATGAGCAAGGAACAAATTCTGGAAAATTACATGAATACTATCAACTTAGGTCAGAATACCTTAGGTGTACAGTCTGCTTCACAGCGTTATTTTGGTAAGGATGCTAAGGATTTGACGCTGTCTGAGTGTGCTGTTATAGCTGCCATTACTCAGAATCCCACAAGATATAATCCTATTACCAATCCGGAGAGCAACGCAGAACGACGTGAAAAGGTTCTTCGTAACATGTGTGAACAGGGCTATATTACTGAAGAACAAAGGGAAGAGGCATTAAAAGATGATGTGTATTCCAGAATTCAGAAGGTAAATGTTACCCAATCAGATACCAAGGTCAACAGCTATTTTGTGGATGAGCTGATTAATCAGGTGGAAGAAGCTTTAAAAGAGCAGAAGGGATACACTTCTACACAGGCATATTATGCGATTTTCAGTGGTGGATTAAAAATTTATTCTACCTTAGATCCAGAAATTCAGCAGATTTGCGATGAAGAATTTTCTAACGAGGATAATTACCCGGAAGGAACAAAGACATTGCTTAATTATGCGCTGACCATAATTAATGAAGACGGCGAACAGATGAATTTTAGTCAGCAGATGATGGAAGCCCATTTTAAGCAGTCAGATTCAAGTTTTGATTTGTTATTTGATTCTGAAGAAGAAGGAGACAAATATGTTCAAGAGTACGTAGAATATGTCCTGGCTGAAAATGGTGGTGAAGTATTTGCGGAAAATAAAAGCTATGCGTTGCAGCCTCAGATTTCATTTTCTATTATTGACCAGAATACCGGTCAGGTAAAGGCATTGATTGGTGGAAGAGGCGAGAAAAAAGCCAGTCTTACATTAAATCGTGCAACACAGTCTACCCGTCAGCCAGGCTCTACATTTAAGGTGTTGGCAGCATTTGCTCCGGCACTTGATAGTGCAGGACAGACATTAGCCACAGTGTATGATGATGCACCATACAATTACAAGAATGGACGTCCGGTAAGCAACTGGTATTCAAGTGGTTATAAGGGTTTGTGTAATATAAGACAGGGTATTGAGCAGTCTTTGAATATTGTGGCTGTTAAGACATTGACAGAGATTACACCACAGGTAGGTTATGATTACCTTCTGGATATGGGATTTACCACACTTGTGGAACAGAATGAAAATGGTGATACCGATATTCAGCAGGCATTAGCCCTTGGTGGTATTACGAATGGTGTTACCAATGTGGAACTTGGAGCTGCGTATGCTGCTATTGCTAATGGTGGTGTCTATACAAAGCCAATCTATTTTACAAAGGTATTAGACAGCGAGGGTAATATTATTCTTGAAAATAAACCGGAATCAAAAACGGTATTAAAAGAAACAACAGCCTATTTGCTTACAGATGCCATGAAGGATGTTATTACTGGTGCCAATGGTACAGGTAAGGCATGTGCAATCAGCGGACAGGTGGTAGCTGGAAAATCAGGAACAACTACAAGCTATAAAGATGTATGGTTCGTCGGATACACACCATATTATACAGCAACGATTTGGAATGGTTATGATAATAATGTTTCTTTATCTACATCAACTGAGAAAAATTATCACAAGGCTATCTGGCAGAAAGTTATGACCAGAATTCATGAGAATCTGGAATATAAGGATTTTGAAAAACCAGCTGGAATTATCACTGCAAAAGTATGTAAGAAATCCGGTAAACTGGCAGTGAATGGGGTATGCGATTGTGACCCACGGGGCAATATGATAACCACAGAGTACTTTGCAAAAGGAACAGTACCAACAGATTACTGCGATACACATGTGAAAGTGACAATATGTTCTAAATCAGATATGCCGGCAGGAGAGTATTGTCCAGATAACAACAAAACAGGAAAAATATTTATCCTTCGTCCATCTGGTTCGTCTGGAACTACAGCAGACAGTGCATACAGCATAACAGAAGATGAATTAGAGAAGACTTGCACATATCATTCCCAGGAGTGGCATAATGAAAATAACAACGCAAATGATAATCCGGTAAATAATGATTCTCCGGAAAATACGCAGGCTACACAAACTCCGGAGGATGGTGCTGGAAATACAAATCCGCAACAACCAACAGACGGTACAACGGTTCCACCAGCCACAGATACAACAAACAACCCGGCAGACGGAACGGCTCCTGGTGATGGATCTGCCAACGATGTAACGAATAATACAGGTGGATTTTAAGGGGGAACAATGGTAGAAAGCTATAAAACAATTTTTCGTGAAGGACAAGGTGAAATTGTAGAGAAAAAATCCAGATTTATTGCTACGATTTGCCATGTGGAAAGCGAAGAAGAAGCAGTTGCCTTTATTGAGGCAATGAAGAAAAAATATTGGGACGCCAGACATAACTGTTCTGCATTTGTGATTGGAAAAAAAGCTGAATTACAGAGGTGCAGTGATGATGGTGAACCAGGCGGAACTGCTGGCAGACCGATGTTAGACGTCCTTTTAGGGCAGGAAATCCGCAACGCAGTGGTGGTTGTTACCAGATATTTCGGCGGTACCTTACTAGGTACCGGCGGTCTGGTAAGGGCTTACACCCAGGCGGTGCAGGCTGGAATCGCCAATGCGGTTGTAATTGAGAAAAAGCATGGTATTAGGCTTCATATTACCACAGACTATAATGGTGTGGGAAAGATTCAGTACATATTGGGACAGGCTGGAATTGCGATTCTTGATTCTGATTATGGTGTTGATGTGACGTTCACGGCTCTGGTGCCAGACAGTGAGTTAGAGTCGCTGAAAAAGGAACTGATTGAGGCTACCAATGGGAAAGCTGGATTAGTGGAAGGCGATGTGCTTTATTTTGGAAAGGCGGATGGAGAACTGCAATTGTTTGAGGATTAGAAGAGGGCAGTGCGCCAGTTTGCTGCAAATTTTTTTCAAATTCTGGGTTGTGGGTCTAGTCATGGTCTCTACCCGTACGCCGGTGGCAGGTGCAGAAGGTTCCACGCAGACCGAGCCAACGTTCCGGTGAACTAATCTCCTAAAGGCTAATAAATTAGCCTCGTCCGACTAAGACATTCGGGGTGTGGCCCTCATGCCTAAGTCTCCCCAGAGCGTGTCCCCAAATTCATTCCTGCAATCTGCACCCCCCCCTTTGCGGTTGAATTTTTTATAAATTTAGCATACGTAGCCCACTACGCATACTAAATTTATATCAAATTCCCCACAAAGTGGAACGCACATCTTGCAGAAAGCAATTTGGGGACACGCTCTAGGGAGTGGATTTCACCTCCACTAAAAGCGGCTCGTGAATTGTCTGCTTAGGAAGTTGCTTCGCCTGCAACCGGCTGTATATCAAAGGCATGAATTGTGGCTACACTTACCTCACCGTCTCGCAAATCAGGCATTATGGGCT
>JBGVIB010000007.1:0-3772 GCA_045122835.1 Lachnospiraceae bacterium | reverse complement strand
ATACGCATGATTAGATTGCAAGTATTTTTTGTTACAAAAATGAAGTTTTTTCCAATGTTTTCGCCATCATTTTGTATAATGGACCGGTTAAAACTTATTTATCTCTCCAAATGATACGTCCTTTGGATAAATCGTATGGAGAAAGCTCTAATGTTACTTTATCTCCTGGTAAAATACGGATAAAGTTCATACGAAGCTTTCCGCTGATGTGCGCTAATACGATATGTCCATTTTCAAGTTCTACCTTGAAGTTCGCATTTGGTAATTTTTCAACAACTGTTCCTTCAATTTCAATAACGTCTGCTTTTGACACTTTTATAAATCCTCCTAAAATCAATCCTGTTTGGCAAGCTTTAATGCTCTCTTTATTTCTTCGTTGGTCCACTGTTTCCCCTGTGCAAGCTTTTCCTGTAAAATTTCAGGAACTTTATTCACCGGCTGAAGGTGTTTTAGCTTTTTCTCTTTCGGACGGTCTATGCTTCGATTTTCACCGTTTACGAGATACGCCTTATTCCCTTCTATATTTAATACAACATACCAACATTCTTTATCATGACCGGCTTTCGAAATTGCCAGCATTCCTTTTCTTAACTCCATAATTTCCTCCAAAATTACTTCTTAAGAGTCAGAATTTCCGGCTCACCGTCTGTAATGAGCACTGTATTTTCATAGTGTGCAGATAAAGAACCATCTTCACTAACCACTGTCCAGTCATCATCCAGCCAGCATACTTCCCATGTTCCGGCATTGATCATCGGTTCGATTGCCAATGTCATGCCCGGCATTAATTTCATACCTCTGCGAAGCTGCTTAAAATTTGGAATCTGCGGATCTTCATGAAGTGCTGTTCCGATTCCGTGGCCTACAAGGTCTCTTACTACTCCATAGCCAAAGCTTTCTGCATATGCAGCAATGGCATTAGAAATGTCATGTAAACGATTCCCTGCTTTGGCATATTTGATACCTTCAAAGAAGCTTTGACGAGTTACATCGATTAACTGCTGCGCTTCCTTGCTGATTGTGCCAACCGCATGAGTTCTTGCTGCATCAGAGTGGTAGCCTTTATAAATCAGCCCAGCATCCAGACTGACGATATCTCCATCCTGCAAAATGCGATGCTTATTTGGGATTCCGTGAACAACTTCATCATTCACAGATACACAAATAGATGCAGGATATCCATTATAGTTTAAGAAATTCGGAATACAGCCTCTGTCGCGGATTAATTTTTCGCCTAATTTATCAATGTCCTTTGTTGAGATTCCCGGCTTAATAAAGGCTGCAAGTTCATCATGAACTTCTGCCAATAATCTTCCGGCCTCTCTCATCAGCTCGATTTCCCGAGCAGATTTAATTGTCACAGACATAATATTAAGCTCCTAAAATGTCCACGATTGCCTGGAATACAGCTTCCATATCCTGTGTTCCATCAACGCTCTTTAATACATTTTTAGATGTGTAGTAATCAATTAAAGGCTGTGTCTGTGCATGATATACATCAAGACGTTTCTTAACTGTTTCAGGTTTATCATCATCTCTTAAGATTAAGCTTTCGCCGCAACGATCACAAACGCCTTCTACCTTTGTTGGAATGTGTACGATATGATATGTTGCACCACATGCTACACATGCACGTCTTCCTGACATTCTGTTGATGATGTTTTCGTCTGGAACGTCTACATCAATTGCGTAATCAATTGCTTCACCTTTTGCTGCTAAAGCTGCATCAAGGCTTTCTGCCTGTGGAATTGTTCTTGGGAAACCGTCTAATACACAGCCGTTTGCACAGTCTTCCTGGCCAAGTCTGTCTACTACAAGGTCAACAACTAATTCATCTGGAACAAGGAGTCCCTGATCCATGTATGTTTTAGCTTTCATACCAAGTTCTGTTCCGTTTTTGATGTTTGCTCTGAAAATATCGCCTGTAGAAATGTGTGGAACCTGATATTTGTCAGCGATTTTCTTTGCCTGAGTACCTTTGCCTGCACCTGGTGCACCTAACATAATAATTTTCATGCTTTACTCTCCTTTTATAAATAACATACCCGAACTAAAAGTTACTTATATACATTTTAAGCCTGTGTCGGATGTTGTGTCAACACCCGACGCAGGCTATAAATATCAAAATAAACGATTAATCGTTTAAGAATCCTTTGTAGTGACGGTTTACTAACTGTGCTTCAACCTGTTTGATTGTTTCAAGAACAACACCAACAACGATGATTAACGATGTTCCACCGAAGGAAACGCTAGCACCAAATACTCCGTTAAAGAAGATTGGAATAACCGCTACAATAATTAATCCGATTGCCCCAATAAAGATAATATAATTTAAAATCTTTGCAAGGAAATCAGATGTAGGTTTTCCTGGTCTGATACCTGGAACAAATCCACCCTGGCGTTTCATATTGTTTGCAATTTCAAGCGGATTGAATGTAATGCTTGTGTAGAAATATGCAAAGAATACAACCAATAAGATATAAATTAATAAACCTACTGAATACCAAGGCTGTTCTAAACTGCACCAGTTCTGCTGAGATAATGCGTTCAGAATATGTCCTCCAACACCCTCAATATTAGATTTTCCGATAAGCATCATAATGATACCCGGGAAGCTCATTAATGAGGAAGCAAAGATAACCGGAATAACACCTGCAGTGTTAACTTTTAATGGAATATGTGTGGACTGACCACCAACCATTTTACGTCCCTGCATTTTCTTTGCATACTGTACTGGAATTTTTCTAACACCATCCTGTAAGAAAATTACAAGAACGATTGTTAAAAGTACTACCGCGATGATAATAATTGCTGCAATTACAGCGTTCACAACAGGCTGACCTTTCATGAACTGCTGGTATAATGTTGCGAAATCATCCGGCATACGGGATACGATGTTAATTAAGAGTACGATAGAGATACCATTACCAATACCTTTTTCTGTAATTCTTTCACCGATCCACATTACGAAGCAGCTTCCTGCAACTAATGCTGCAACAACGCCTAAACCGTTGATGAAGTTTGCTTCCTGTAATAATCCTTTGTTACCAAATCCAATTGTCATAGCTACTGCTTCGATGAGAGCAAGTACAATTGTTAAGTAACGTGTAATTTTCTGGAGTTTTTTCTTACCGTCTTCTCCATCTTTCTGCATTTCTTCCAAAGCAGGAATTGCAATAGTTAAAAGCTGAACAATGATGGATGATGTAATGTATGGGTTAACACCCAGTGCAAATAAAGACATGCTGGAGAAAGAACCACCAGTAAATGCGTCAAAGAAGTTAAACGCTCCATTATTCTGAGCTGCGAACCATGCTGCAAAATAGTCCCTGTTAACTCCCGGAACCGGGAGCTGGGAACCTATTCTGATAACAATGAGCATCAGAAATGTGTAGATAAGTTTCTTTCTAAGATCCTCAATCTTAAATGCATTAATTAATGTTTTAAACATTAGATCACCTCGGCTTTTCCACCCAGTGCTTCGATTTTTTCTACAGCGCTTGCACTAAATGCGTTAGCCTGAACTGTGAGTTTCTTTGTAAGTGTTCCGTTTCCTAAGATTTTAACACCATCTCTTGGGTTCTTAACGATACCAGCTTCGATTAATGTTTCAACGGATACTACTGCTTCGTTTTCGAATACTTCCAGTGCGCTTAAGTTAATAGCAACGATTTCTTTAGAGTTTCTGTTTGTGAAACCTCTCTTTGGAAGTCTTCTGTATAATGGCATCTGACCACCTTCAAAGCCTGGTCTTGGTGCTCCAGAACGAGCT
>JBGVIB010000006.1:0-8590 GCA_045122835.1 Lachnospiraceae bacterium | reverse complement strand
AACTTCTTCTTTATACCGTTTCCAGTCGCCATTTACAGCAAATTCCTTTGCCTCATTCAGATATTCTTCCATCATCTCAACCAAGATAACAACCAATCCGGTTCTATTTGCTCCTGATATCCGGGTAGTAAATTCCTGAATTTTTTCTTTCTTCAATGTTGCAATCTCCTACTTAGATTAGCTTAACAGTTGCAATATCTGCTGTGGCATATCATTTGCCTGTGCCAGTATGGATATACCAGCCTGCTGCAATACATTGTACTGTGTATATTTCGCCATCTCTTCCGCCATATCTGTGTCCATGATACGGGAAACCGCTGAGGTAACAGATTCTTCTGTCACATCCAAGGAGGCATGTGTATGTTCTAAACGGTTCTGCATTGCACCTAAGTTAGAACGGACACTGGAAATGTAGGAAATGGCGTTGTCTAACTTAGTCATGGCATCCCCTGCCAACTCGCTACTCAATACGTTTAATGTGCCAATACCAATATTTTCACAGCTTATTTCCGGAATACGAACAAGGGTAGTCTGTCCTTCGTTACCACCAATCTGCAATACCATGCTTCCATAGTCCTTTACCTCCACAGACATTTTCCCATTATCTGTGTTAAAGGACGATGCTGTTGCCTCGATTCCGGTACGCTCCTTGTATAAATCCTGATCTATAATTACAGTCATTTCAAATCCTGTATTGTCAGTAATGGTTACTCGCTGACCTTCTGCTGTAAAGGTTGCTGTACTGCCAAATAACGATGTCGTGTCGTTTTTTTTCAAAGATAATGCTACCTGTGCATCTGTTCCTAATGTTTCACTCTTGTCTGTTGGCATACCAAACGCACTGTTTAGAGAACTGCCCCAGGAAATATCAACTTTCTCAGCAGATCCATATTCTTTTGCTTCAAATTTTAATGCGCCACCCTCATTTGTTACATTCACACCGGCAGCTTCTCCTATGTCTCTAAGCTTCTCGTATACTTCAAGTTCAGTCTCACCTGCACTAAGCTCTACAGATATACCATTAATCTGAAATCCACCATCATGTTCTAATGGTGTGGTAAAGGATGCTGTTGTGCAGATATGCTTTGTGGCTAACGCTGTTACTTCCATCTTGTACATGCCAGCTACTACTGTGTCACTGACATTTTTCACTGTTACACCATCTGCACTGGCATATGCTCTGGTATCATAAGTACCATCTAACAATGGCTGGCCATTAAATTCTGTGCTCTTTCCTAAGCGGTCAATTTCTTCTTTTAACTCGTTGATTTCTGCCTGTATTGCCTGTCTGTCTTCTAAGGTATACGTATCATTGGCTGCCTTTACACTTAATTCTCTCATTCTCTGGAGCATATCATGGACTTCATTCAATTCACCTTCTGCTGTCTCAATCAC
Organism: Lachnospiraceae bacterium; assembly: GCA_045122835.1. Classification (GTDB taxonomy): domain Bacteria; phylum Bacillota; class Clostridia; order Lachnospirales; family Lachnospiraceae; genus JBGVMW01. The sequence goes on along the minus strand of JBGVIB010000006.1, from coordinate 7,195 downwards.
TGAAACGCCATCCAACGCATTGTCTGATGCTCTGCTTAAGGCACGGATCTGGGCATTCATCTTGTACGAAATAGCAAGACCTGCTGCATTATCCTTTGCAGAATTAATCTTATATCCGCTTGAAAGCTTTTGTATGGAGCTGGATAAACTATTCTGTGTAACTTGTAATCGGCTGTTTGCCAGAATTGCTGACATATTATGGTTAATTTTCATATTTACCTCTCATTCTGCCTCTTTACGCGGCTTTTTCCCTCAGAAAAATCTGTGTATCAACACAATTTTATAATTGAAAACATGTTATCTTCCACTTTATTTTTTCTGTATCTGCTATTGACAATATGTTCTTTGCGGACACATGTTGCCTATATGTTTAATTATCGGTTTATAGTTCGAATCACATTAGACTATATTTTAAAATTACTGCTCTAAGTCTTTCACAAACATTAAAAATGTTTTACTAATCCGGTAAAGAGATTCTGTTGTCACACCTTCCTCTCCACTTCTCTCAATATTCTCCTCAAACTGGTTCAAATCAATGTCTCTGCCAATTGCATAGTTCATCTTGCGCACTGTCTGGTCTGCTGTATTGAGCATACTGCGCAAGGAAACGTCCTTTTCTTTCATCTTATCAAGGAACTGTGGTTCTTCACCCACAACCAGTCCTGTAATTCGTTCCTTATCCACAGTAAATCTTGCAGCTACCTTGCCATAGATTTCTGTTTCCATAGTAATCACTGTGGTTCCCTTCTGCTTGGAACCACGAATAATTTTTACATTTACCGAAGTCAGTTCTGACTGGATAAACATTGGGATCTCATAATTTTCTTCTCTGCTAAGGCTGCCTGCTAATTGCAACTCCTTGTGAAGCATCTTTAAGGAACGGATATCCACTAAATCTGCTTCCTCTGAAAATGCAACGTCTTCTACAACACCTTCCGCTTCCTCAATCATATCCTGATAAGCCGCCTCTGCTGAGTCCTTAGATACCAGTCTGTCTGTTATTCTGTCAAAAGATTCTGACAGCTTCCTGCTTCTGTCTTTTCCTCCCGGAATCCTAGATGCTGATTCCATTAACTGCTTAAATACACTGCCACGATCATTCATCAGCACTCCTGCTGATAAAATGTTATTCACGGTCACTGGTTGGTCATACTTTAGCAGTGTCTTAATCAATCGATCCTCTGACTGGGCTGCTTCTTCTACCCATGCCATTTGTTCATTTTGGTAAGCAGCATTTAACACTGTGTCCTCATTCCCCTTCAGCATCGCATCAGCAAAACCTTCTAATGACATCGTATCTATATTCATTCCTGCCATCTTCTCCGGTGCCATCTGCTCTAATGCCTGATGAACCAGACTTTCATAATATGTCTGTCTGTTCTGCTGTTCTTTATTTCCTGTATTTTTATCAAAACCAGTCTCTATTGCCTGCATCATATCCATTGTAGAAGTAGATTGTGCAGCAAATGATGCTACTGTATCATCCACAACCACATCCATACTTTTTGCTTTATAATTTCTTGTACCTGTGATAAGATTACGCATAGTAATATCAGCACCCTGATTCAGCAACGCTCCAAGGACGCGGTTTTCTGATTTTTCCATCTGGTGAAATAAGCGGTACACGTTGATATATGCATTTCTCTCATTCTGTGTAATCTGGTCATTTTTTTGTAATTTCCAGAGAAATTCGCTATATTTTTCATCACTTGTATTGTCCATGGAGTCATACAGTTCAGATGTGATACGATTTAATTCCTGAATGTCCATATCCAGTGGATTTTGACCCTCTCGTATCAATTCTAACGTCACCTGTGGTGTCATATTTTTCATGACACGGTTCATTGCCATATCTGCCTGTTTCATCATGGTAACGGATTCTTCTGTAATATTCATCTGATTATAAGCTAAAATCCGCACGGCTCTTTCATTGTTAGTAGTCTTCTCTAACTTTAAACTATCTAGTATGGCATCCACATTTCGGAATGCTTTTCTTAAGGAATCCCCCATATCAGACCGTGGCTTTGTCATCATTGTTTCATAGGCTTCTCCGGCTGCGTCTAACCGTGCCTTCTGGCTACGTCCTTCCTCGTAAATCTGATTTACGGTCATCTGTTCTAATACAGCACGTCTTCCTAATGCATAGGATGGCATGTCTGCAATAGCACTTACCTTAGTGGTTGTATCTTTATACAATGACAAATTGTCATCATTCAATTCCACACCGGAGTCCGCAAATAACTTTTGGTAATACTCCTGCTCCATGGTCTTTAGCTGCTCCACAAGCTGCGCTAATGGGGTTGTCTCAATCTGAATTCCCTGCTTTAACATCTTTGCAGAGGCTTCCACTGTCATAAGCAGACGCACTTCTTCTAACTGGCGTTTTGCTGTGATGAAGGAGTCGGTGTCTGCCACAGATACTACTGACACTGTTATTCCGGAATTCTGCTGTTTCTGCAGCTGTTCAATGGTCACAGGCTTACCAGAATCTGCCACTGCACGCAGTGTATCCTCTGATACAGTATTGATACAATCCACTGCCTGTATCGCACGCTCATAACGATTGTCTGTATCAAGCAACAATGCATCCTTCGGTTCCCTGCCATCTATCATACCATTTACAATATTTTTGATTAACTGTTCTTCTCCCTGTGGTAGCATCACGCCACGAAGCTCGTTCATTTTTAATAAACTTTCTTCAGTAAGAGGAATATCATTTTCCACTAACCATTTGGCATTTCCCATCTGGTAACTATTACTCTCTAAGCCGGCTGACTCAATAATTTCCTCCATCTTACCGCGAAGTTTATCAAAGTTAATTTCTGTCGCTTTCTTGGCATAATAGCCTGCCATAGAATCTGTATAATAAGAAAATCTTCCCTGTGTCTTCAAATCCGGACTACTGAATTCTGCCCGGTAAAGATTCTGTATAGTTGGCTCCATCCGGTTCTCAATCATGTATTTCATGGCATTTTCTGAAAGAGGTGTAATCTGCTCCCCTTCCTCATATGCCTGTATGACGGATTTTAGATTTTCTTTCGTCACCGGAAGCTGATTCTGTTTCAGATGCTTTGCAATTTTAACGGCCAGTCCCGCATTGTCCACTACCGCCTGTACCTGCGCTTCATCAATATCTGATAAATTCACAGAAGTATCTCCTCCGGCAGCCATTCTGATACGGATTTCATCTACTACTGTGACAATCTGCTCTACATCTGTGTCACTAAGGGAGTAGCCTTCCTCCTTTAACTTCTGAAAATCTTCTCCTGTCATGGTATTTGACATGATAGCAAGATAATTCTTCTGAGCCTCCACACCTAAATCTGTCTGATTCTGCATCTGCTCTAAAATGCCGGTTTTCTTTGCAGAATTGGCAGGTTCTATTCCGGTGAACAGACTGCCGCAATTCTGCTGTGTTACTTTTGCTGTTGTCTTATTCGCTATAGCGATTCCTCTTTGGGAATGGGCAGAGGATACATCTGTATTCACTGCACGTTTTACAATATCTTTAATGTTATCTATGTTCATGCTTACACCTCACGTTCTAATTAATCACTCTATATTATTTCGGTTGACAGCAGATTTTTCTTTAGGCATTATAGGATAACATATCCACAAAGAAAAACCCCCATTTACAAATCTGTAAATGGAGGTTCTGCAATAAAAAACAATACCTTAATAGTTGCCCTCAAATTATTTCATAGGAATCTTTATAACACAATCCGCCTGATTCGCAATATCCATATCATGCGTCACCATCACTAGCGTCTGATGATATTTTCGTATTCCATTAACAAGCAGCTTTAATACCTTTTCACCATTTTCTGAATCCAAATTTCCTGTTGGCTCATCAGCATATATTAATGCCGGTCTATTGGCTAATGCTCTGGCTATTGCCACTCTTTGCTGCTGACCTCCTGACAAGGTTCCTGGCAGAGCATCTTTCTTCTCATCAATTTCCAGCATTTTCATCACATCATTTATATAAGGTTCATCTATTTGTCCTTTTGCAAACTTGATAGGAAGTACAATATTCTCCCAAACAGATAATACAGGAATCAAGTTGAAACTTTGAAATACAAATCCAATATCTTTGGCTCTATACTCCGACAATTCTTTGTCCTTCATAAGGTGAATTTGTTTTCCATTTACAATCACTTCACCGGAATCCGGCTTATCCAGACCACTTAATATATTCAAAAGTGTACTTTTTCCTGATCCGCTTTTTCCAATGATTGCCACAAATTTTCCTGCTTCTACATCCAGATTGATATCCTTAAATATCACACTGCTATTTTTTCCATCTTCGTATGACTTTGAAAGATTTTTTACTTCTATAATTCCCATACTAATCATCACTCCTTAACATATCTATAACCCTCTGTTTCAAACCACGACTTACATTAATATATACAACCAATCCACTCAAAATGATGGTTGCCGGAATACCCAAAAGATATCCATTGACTGCCATCCCTAATTCATCATTGATGATTAGATATACATACATGGATATTGGTACCGCTATTATGGAAGCCACCACTCCAGATACTAAAATCAGTGTTACCACTTCTCCACACAGAATCTTTTTCATCTGTCTCATATTGGCTCCAATTGCCATCATCATGCCAATTTCCTTTTTTCTATGTTCAAAATTCTCTTTCACAATAGACGTAATAAGAAATACCACTAAAATTACCACTGCAGCAATCATGTATCCAATGAGAACCAACATCCCTCGCAGCTGATTGGATTCTTCTCCCATTATATGGGCTAAATCATATAATTCATAATTGTCCATACTCAAAATTTTGCGAAGACTATCCTCTGACAAATCATCTCCTGCAAGATACACATCTGTCCATCTTGCTTTTTCGCCAAATGTTTTCTCATAATAGTCTTCACTGACAATAATATAGTTTTCGGATCCTCCAACACTTTTACCGACTAAATTTGACAATCCTGCACCTATGCACTCCTCTACCGTGACCCCAGCAACTGTCTCACCACTTTCTGTTTTTGCAGCAAGACTCTCATTGCGTAATTCATTACTATTTTCTCCGGCTGCCACAACTTGTGTATTCTTGCTAAGTTTATTGATACTTTTCAACTTATCCATCAAATTATCACTATAGACCAACAGCAGATAATCCGGATATATATCTATATCAAATATTGCTCCTTGACAATAGAACTCGTCTGCATATTCACTCACCACCTCAAGATCTTCTTCAGGTATTCCCATCCACATATCAGCCGTTCCATATATCATACTTACTTCCATATCAGAAAAAGAAAACATACTCTTATTCACATCAAATGTAATGGAACCAAATCCATTTCCTAAAAGAATAACAAGCAAGAATGCCAATATCATGGTAACCATAAGTGCACTGCTACTTTTTTTATTTCTAAAACTGTTATTAACAGCAATGTCTATCATACTGTTTTTTGCGTGAAATCTTTTTTTCATTGCCCCCTTATCTACATTACGAATTAAATCGATTGGCATTTTTTTTCGATTTTCCCACATGATTTTTATAAACACGGCAACCATGGAAACCAACACAATTCCTATTACATAAAGTATTATCTTATAAGATGTCTGTATCGCCCCCACGCTTTGGTTAATTAACACATATATTATTTTTGCAGCGAAAATTTTGTTAAAAACGATTCCCGCTAGACTTCCCAACACCATTCCCAAGCCCCCATATAATAAGAGTTCTATCAAAATGACCTTCCCCATTCCGTGGTTATTCATTCCAATAGCACGCATAATTCCATATTGGCGGATTTTTCCTTGAAAATTAATTCTCATCATATAATAAATAAATATTGTCATAATTACAACAATAAAAGCTATAATCCCCCAAATCATCTGCCGCATTCCATAGTAAGTCCCCTTATTATCAGCAAGTTGCAGTTTGTTATCATTTTGATTTATCTTTTCACAAATATCCGATCCATATGTATTAAACACATCCTCATATATTTCAATGATTTCATCCTCCGGATAATCATATTGATCAATCAGTATATATTCATAGTAATTATCATTATTTTCTGCCATTTTTATTGACACAAACATGTAACCTGTGGACGCATATGCAGGAGCATCTGACACAATACCTGTAATAATAAATTCTTCTTTTTCTTCCTTTGTATCACTAACAAGGGTAAGAGAAATTTCATCTCCTATTTTACAGTTATTTCTTTTCGCATATGATTGCTCCACACAAATCTGATTAAGCTCTATGGGCTCCTTCCCCTCCAACAGTTCAACGTCAAATGTCGTCTGCCAGTCTCCTTCTATCCCAACCACTTCATGAGAAGAACTATCGGATTCATAATTGACCGCCAGATAATTCACAAGAGTTATCTTATATTGATTTTTATATTTATTCTGCAGTTCTTTAGCTGTTACTCTATCAATTTCTCCTAAACAAAGATCATAATTCGATTTTGATACCATCATACCCTTATAATACTCAATAATCGTTTCACCTATTTGCACTAGCGAAAAAAGCATCATAATCGATACTGCAATCCCTGTAATACAAATCATTGTATTCTTTTTCATCTTTGTCACATAACACCAAACTAGCTTAAACATATGCCTCCCCCTCTATAACATTGTTATTTTCTACAGTAAATATTTTTGAATGTTCTGCAATAAACTCTGTATTATGAGTTATTATTATCGCCAATTTATCTGCTGAAATTAAATGCAAATTATCTCTAATCATGCAACTATTCTGATTATCAACACTTGAGGTTACTTCATCCATTAGCGACATGCGCCGCCAGGCGCACTACTATAAAAGCCCAAAGCAATCTACCTGCTCTGGGCTTTCTAAGGAGTTGTCTCCTCTAATATTTACTTTATACAAATGCTTTGACTTTCGCATAAATGCTGTCTGCATCTAAGCCATGCTTCTTCACTAATTCCACTGCCGGGCCGGATTCGCCGAAGACATCATTTACGCCAATCTTCATAACCTTGGTTGGTGCTTTTTCTGCAAGGCAGTCACATACAGCACTTCCTAAGCCGCCGATTACGGAATGTTCTTCCACAGTTACAACCTTACCTGTCTCCTTAGCTGCTGCAACTACTAATTCCTCATCTAAAGGCTTAATTGTATGGATGTTGATTACCTTTGCATCAATTCCATCAGCTGCTAACTTTTCTGCT
>JBGVIB010000005.1:0-17396 GCA_045122835.1 Lachnospiraceae bacterium | reverse complement strand
ACGCTCTGGGGAGACTTAGGCATGAGGGCCACACCCCGAATGTCTTAGTCGGACGAGGCTAATTTATTAGCCTTTAGGAGATTAGTTCACCGGAACGTTGGCTCGGTCTGCGTGGAACCTTCTGCACCTGCCACCGGCGTCCGGGTAACCACTATGATTAGACATTCACACAACCCAGAATTTTCCCAGACTCTACTAAAAAAGGTTCAGGCAATCAACCTGAACCCTTTTTGCTTTTATATGCTCTTTAAACCGGATACGCTCCATCTTTTGCAACGGTGGCGTCAACCCCAGTCTTTCTTGCCTGACGAACCTTAAAGAACTCTGTAGCGACCTGTGGGAACAATGCGTAGGATAAAACATCCTCATCCTGTTCCTTCCACTGCTTCATTTCAGCTTCTAACTTGTCTAACTCATTCTCTAACAAATCAGCCGGACGACAAGTAATTCTTTTTTCACCAGGAATTACTTTATCAATTACTTCCTGATTCATAGGCTTAACAGTCTGTCCATATTCACCACGCAGAACAGCCTTTGTCTCCTTGGTAGCCATCTTGTATCTTTCACCCATTAATACGTTAAATACAGCCTGTGTACCAACGATCTGGGAAGAAGGTGTAACTAATGGTGGTTCACCTAAGTCCTTACGAACATTTGGAATCTCCTTTAATACATCTTCATATTTATCCTCAGCGTTCTGCTCTTTAAGCTGGGAAACCATGTTAGATAACATACCACCTGGTACCTGATACAATAAAGTCTTGATATTTACGCCAAGAACCTTTGTACTCATTAATCCGCTTTCTAATGCTTCTTCTCGCATTGGGCGGAAATAATCAGCGATTTCTGCTAAAATGTTCTGATCATAACCAGTATCATATGGTGTACCTTTGAAAGTTTCTACCATAACTTCCGTAGCTGGCTGTGATGTACCCATAGCAAATGGGCTGATAGCGGTATCGATAATATCAACACCTGCTTCCACTGCTTTTAAGTAAGTCATAGAAGCTACACCAGATGTATAATGTGTATGGAGCTGGATTGGAAGCTTTGTAACTGACTTCATAGACTTAATCAATTTCTCTGCTTCATATGGAACTAATAAGCCAGCCATATCCTTGATACAGATAGAATCTGCACCCATTTCTTCGATATTCTTAGCCATTTTCATCCAGTAATCCATTGTGTATGCATCACCAAGGGTGTATGACAATGCAACCTGCGCATGTCCTCTGCCTTCACGCTTCTTAATGTCATTGGTTGCCTTAACAGCTTCCTGCAAATTGCGAAGGTCATTTAAACAGTCAAAGATACGAATAATATCAATACCATTGGCAACTGACTTTTCTACAAAGTAATCTACCACGTCATCTGCATATGGACGATATCCTAAAATATTCTGTCCGCGGAATAACATCTGTAACTTTGTGTTTTTAAAGCCATCTCTTAATTTTCTTAATCTTTCCCATGGATCTTCCTTAAGGAAACGAAGGGAAGCATCAAATGTAGCACCACCCCAGCACTCAACTGCGTGATAACCTACTTTATCCATTTTATCTACAATTGGAAGCATCTGTTCTGTTGTCATTCTTGTCGCAATTAAGGACTGATGTGCATCACGAAGAACAGTTTCCATAATTTTAACTGGTTTCTTTTCAATATCAGCCATTCTGACACCTCATTCTTTCTATTTCTTGTTCAGTATATCAGTACAACATTCCCAAAAGAACCTATTGAGTTATTCTAGGACGTTGTACCGAGATTTCTGCCATATTTACAAGTATATCGTCTTCAAAACGCTCTACTAGTTAATTCCAAACATAGCCATAAATGTTCCTGCAACAACAGCCGTACCAATTACACCGGCAACGTTTGGTCCCATGGCATGCATCAAAAGGAAGTTCGTCGGATCAGACTCAGCACCAACCTTCTGGGATACACGGGCAGCCATCGGAACAGCTGAAACACCTGCGGAACCAATTAACGGATTTACCTTGCCATGAGTCAGTTTACACATAACCTTACCAATCACAACACCAGCTGCCGTACCAAAGGCAAAGGCAATTAAACCTAAAACAACAATTTTAATAGTAGCAAGATTTAAGAACGCTTCTGCACTTGTAGACGCACCTACCGATGTACCAAGTAATATAACTACGATATACATAAGTGCATTAGAGGCCGTCTCTGAAAGCTGTCTAACAACACCACATTCCTTAAATAAATTACCGAGCATCAGCATACCTACTAATGGTGCTGTTGTTGGAAGTAATACGCATACAACAATTGTTACAATGATTGGGAAAAGAATCTTCTCAAGCTTAGAGACAGGACGAAGCTGCTCCATCTTGATTTTTCTTTCTTTCTCTGTTGTCAAAGCCTTCATAATCGGAGGCTGGATAATCGGAACTAATGACATGTAAGAGTAAGCTGCAACAGCAATTGGTCCCATAATATCCGTCTGTCCTAACTTACCGGCAAGGAAGATGGATGTCGGACCATCTGCACCACCAATAATAGCAATGGCTGCAGCAGCTTTATCATTAAATCCTAACAACATCGCACCAATGTAAGCAGAAAAAATACCAAACTGCGCCGCTGCTCCTAAAAGGAAACTCTTTGGATTCGCAATCAACGGTCCAAAGTCGGTCATTGCTCCAACTCCTAAGAAAATAAGAGATGGTAAAATTGACCATTCATCTAATAAATAGAAATAATGCAGTAATCCACCTACACCGTTAGACGCCTCTTCTGGTGCAATCATAATATCAGGATAAATATTTACCAAAAGCATACCAAATGCAATTGGCACTAACAGCAACGGTTCATATCCTTTTGCAATTGCCAGATATAAGAAAACACAGGCAACAGCAATCATGATTAAATTACCAAAAGTCAGATTAAAAAAAGCTGTCTGGTGCACGAGGTTACCTAACGTACTTAAAATGTATTCCATTTTGTGACCTCCTGTTAACTTTCCTTTGGCAAGGAATTATTTTAATGTAGCTAAAACTGCGCCTGCCTCACAAGCATCACCAACTGCTACATCAATACTTGCAACAGTACCGTCTTCTGGAGCTACTACTGGAATTTCCATCTTCATCGCTTCAATGATAACAACAGCATCACCCTTCTTTACAGCCTGTCCTACATTTGCCTCAATCTTAAATACTTTACCTGCTGCACCAGCTGTTACTTTGATTGAACCTGCGCCTGCACTTGCTGTCTTAGCCGGAGCTGCCTTAGGTGCTGCTTTTGGAGCAGCTTTCGGTGCTGCGGCAGTTACTGGTGCACCAGATGTTGTACCTTCTTCTACGGTCACATTATAAACATTTCCATTTACTGTAATTGTATATTCTTTCATTTTAAAATCCTCCAATAATAATTTATGCTCTCTTCCATTTTGCACCCGGTGCACGCTTAATTGAACGTACAACAAAGCCTTCAGTAGAAGTACCCTCTGATGCTGCAATTGCCGCTGTAATAACAGCCACTAACTCTAAATCATCTGATAAATCTTCTTCCTCTACCGGTGCTGCCACTGGTGTGACAACTGGTGCAGGTGCTGCTGCCGGTTTTTCCTCTTTCTTAGAGAAATCAGGAATATACTTAAAGCAACTAATAAGGAATGCTATAAATATCAATACTGCAAATACAACACCCATACCAATTACTGTATTTAATGCTGCTTTGCTTAAAATCTCGCCAATTGACATATCTCTTGAATAAGCAATTGAATCTGCATATCCAGTTGATTCATCGACAACAACGGTCATAGTTAAATCATGTTCAGTAAAATCCGATTCCAGAATCCCTGTAATTTTGCCATCTTCTGCTGATAAAGAGAAATCTAATGTACCAACATATTCACCAAGTTCTGGTGCTACGTCTAACCAAGCCTTGGCTTCAACCTCAGATAACTGAGAATTCACTTCGTCTTCTGACAACTCCAACAAAGATACCAATCGGTTTTCCATAGATTCTTGAAGATCAGCGTACTGTTCCATAACTGCATCTTCCTCTTTGTCACTACTACCACCGCAGGCTGTCATACCGAATATGCATAGAACTACGCACAAAAGCGTCCATAATTTTTTCATACTCAGCCACCTCTTATTAAACCGTTCCATGCTTCTTAGCCGGACGATTCTCTCTCTTTGTAAATAACATTTCAAATGCGCCAATTACATACTTTCTTGTATCTTTTGCTTCAATAATGGTATCTACATATCCTCTCTTTGCAGCTGATTCAACACTTGTCTGAAGCTTTGCATATGTGGCAGCCTTTTCGTCAATCATTGCTGCATCTTTACCATCATACATAATCTTTGCGGCCAGTTTCGCATCCATTGTACCAATCTCTGCATTCGGCCATGCAAATACCATATCTGCTCCAGTTGATTTGCTGTTCATTACAAGATATGCACTACCCATTGCCTTGCCAGCCACAACATTTACCTTTGGCACAGTTGCTTCTGCATAAGCATATGTTAATTTTGCTGCTGCTTTTGCCATGGTCTTCTCTGCTTCCATAGTAGTTTCAAAGCCAGCGGCATTTGTAATCGTCAATACCGGAATTTCAAATGCATCACAGAATTTCACAAATTCTGCTGCCTTTTCACAGGCTTGTGGTGTTAAAGCAGTCCCAAAGTCTGCTGCTTTCTTACCATCTTCATCATAAACCTCTGTGCGGTTTGCAACGCAGCCCACTGTCATTCCATTTAATTTCACAAAACCTGTTACCATTGATTTTGCATATTCAGATTTTGTCTCGAAGAAATACTGGTCATCTGCAATTGTAGAAAGCAAAATAGATGTGTCCCCAACACAGTTCGCAAGATTTGCACATGCACGATTCAAATCATCTGTACATTCTACATATGACATATCATCTTCGTTGTTAGCAGGAAGTAAGGTAATGATTTCTCTAATCTTTGCAATCACTTCATCTTCACTGCCTGTTCCATCTACAAGACCTGCTTCCTTTGCCTGAAATGCTGCTGCAGATGTATCACATTTTCCAATGTGATTCCCTTCAAATGCGTTTGGAGAATTCACAAACAACCTGGCATTTTTTTCTTCCATGAAAGTAAAATCCGTCAACCCGGGAACTAATGCCAAACCACCGCCACAACTACCGAAAATACCGGTAATCTGTGGAATTACACCAGATGCCAATGTCTGCTTCATGTAGATTTCACCAAAGCCATTTAATGCATCTGTTGCTTCCTCCAGTCTTAATCCGGCACAATCAATAAGGCCGATAACCGGAGCTCCCATTTTCATTGCTAAATCATAGAGATTTGCAATCTTTTTGGCATGCATTTCGCCAATGGAACCGCCTAACACGGATGCATCCTGGCTGTAAACATACACAAGATTACCTTCAATTACACCGTAGCCGGTCACTACACCATCTGCTGGTGTCTCTTTGTCCTGCATGTTAAAATCAGTTGCACGTGCTGTAACCATGCTTCCAATTTCAACAAAACTATTCTCATCAAGTAACGCTTCTATTCTTTTACTTGCTGAGCTTTGCGCTGTATTGCTCATTCTTCAGCCCTCCATATATTAAAATTTATATCTTCCGTATGTAATTGTATCTCTTTTCCCGTAAATAATCAAGGTTTTTTTGCATTTTCGCCAAAAATCAGCCTTGAAAAACCATTTTTTCAGCAATTTTGTTGTCAAAATTTACTTATTTTTTAACTGCAGGAAAGATTTCCATACAATTTCCAAATAATCAGATAAGCCTTTTTCAGCTACTGACTCTGAAAAGCAGACACTATATTCCGAAAGAACGGTATCTCCAAGCGTATACTGTATTACTCCTGCCTTATCTCCTTTTTTTATTGGTGCATCTGCCTGCCGGATATAACGCACCTTCACAACCACATTTTCATCATCATGGAGTAGCATACATTCTTTCTTAGCATCTGTCGCCAGTGAAACGGTATCCTGCTTTCCATTTGTCACATAAACCGTAGGCAATTCATAATTATCCTCTCCAATTTCTCGATACTCATATGCATCCAATCCATAATTCATCAACTTCTTAGTGTCAGACCACTTATAAGATTTGTTGTTAGGCCATCCACATCCCAATAATGCCACAACAAATCTTTTACCATCTCGTTCTAAAGCACCAACATAGCAATACCCTGCATCATTGGTGTAACCTGTTTTTCCGCTAAGCGCACCATCCATCATCTGTAAAAATGTATTGTGATTATTGCAGGAATAGGAACCATTGCCCTCTGCATCGCTAAAACTGTAGGATGTGGTTCTTGTTATCTCAAGAAATTTATCTTTTCTCTCCGACTCAAAGGTGCAGTATCTCATAATCCTTGCCAGGTCTGCCGCTGTTGTGGAATGTATCTTCTGGATTCCATCTGCTTCTTTACTTTCATCTAGTCCATTTGGTGTAATAAAATATGTATCTGCGCACCCTAATTCTTTTGCTTTTTTGTTCATTAAATCGGCGAATCCTTCTACAGTTCCTCCAACATATTCTGCAATTGCCACTGCACTGTCATTATGAGATTCCAACATCAAAGAATATAACAGGTCACTTACTTTAAATTTCTGTCCTTCCCGCATACCAAGATGAACCTTCGGCTGTCTGGCCGCTCTTTGCGATACCGTTGCAATGCCTTCTATATCAGAAGACTCCAAGGCCACAATACATGTCATTATTTTGGTGGTACTTGCCATTGCTCTGACCTCATAACCGTTTTTTTCATATAAAAGCCTTCCAGAATCACCATCTAACAACACCGCACTTATAGAATAAAGGGATTCCGGTTCTTCTACAGGTTCTTTTTCCGCATATACTGTCTGCTCAAAAAAGAGAAACAAACAGAGAACAGCACTCATTGTTCTACTTACTATTTTCTTCATATTGGACAATTTCATATTCGGCAACCTCATACTTTCGTACATGGTACATTAAATATCCCCTACATAATTATGTATAGAGCAATTACATACGCAGTACACAAATAGACTGTCAATATTCCTGCAGATATTTAATATTTAATATATAATGTACTACTTTTTAAGAATCCTTATATTATATTACTTCCTTTCCTGTAAAAGTCCAAAAGAGTATTTCTTGTAGGAAGCAATTTTCAAACACGCTCCGGGAAGCAAAAAAGCACCGGGAACATCCCGATGCTTTTAGACTATAAACTACTTTATTTTTTTTTAAATTTTTTTGTTCTTTCTTTTTTCCATACAGACGGACAAAACAACAATAATATCGGAAACAGTTCTAATCGCCCAGCAAGCATATCAAACATAAGAATGATTTTTGAAAAATTCGAAAGCATGCTAAAATTACAGGTAGGACCCACTAACTCAAAACCCGGCCCCACATTATTTAATGTGGTTGCCACCGCAGATATATTCGTCACCATGTCCTTATTTTCAAATGATATCAAAAAGAATGACATCACAAAAACAAGTATATAGGCAACCAGATACACTTGTGTCGTGCGAACCACTTCCGGTTCTATCATCTTTCCCTGAGACTTTATAATCTTAACGCTTCTTGGGTGAAGATAGGAAAAAATTTCTTTTCCAAATGTTTTTACCAGTATAATTAATCTCTGCACCTTAAAACCACCACCTGTGCTTCCGGCACAAGCTCCAAGAAACATAAGGAACAACAATACTGTCTTTGCATTTTGTGGCCATAAATCATAATCTACACTGGCATAACCGGTAGTCGTTATAATGGACGCCACCTGAAAGCAAACGTGCCTAAGAGCCTCCCAGAAGGATGTGAATCTGGTGGATATATTGAACATAATAATCACCACAGAAGCTATTATAATTCCAAAATATACCCTCATTTCTTCATGCTTGAAAGCACTTTTGATTTTCCCCATTAATAACAGGTAATATACACCAAAGTTCACTCCGAACAACATTATAAAAATAGTTACCACCCACTGAATATAAGGGGTTGCACTCATAAAGCTATCATTTTTTATACCAAATCCACCTGTGCCTGCCACTCCAAAGGCAGTGGTCATTGCTTCATACCAATCCATACCACCAAACAATAAAAAAAGAAAGGCTACTACTGTCAGTCCGATATAGATACCATAAAGTATTCCTGCTGTATGTCTTACCTTTGGTACCAGCTTTTCAGCAGAAGGCCCCGGACTCTCTGCTCTCATCAATGTCATATACGAACCACCGGTAAGTGGCATGATAATAAGCAGAAATACCAATACGCCCATTCCACCTATCCAATTCGTAAAACATCTCCAGAATAAGCAGCACCTCGACATGCTTTCAACATCAGAAAGCACACTGGCCCCTGTTGTTGTGAAACCGGAAACCGTTTCAAAGAGAGCATCCACATAATGTGGTATTTCTCCACTTACCACAAAAGGAAGGGCTCCTACAATAGACAAAGTAATCCAACTGAGTGCAACTGTCACAAAGCCTTCTTTTAAATAAAAATTATTTTTCTTTGGCTTATGAAGTACAATCAACACCCCACAGATTGCACTGGCAAGCATAACAAGCAAAAATGCAAAGCCTTCATTTTCTCTATAAATAAGTGCAACTGTACATGGCATTACCATAAATACAGCCTCCATATTTAAAATCCAGCCTATAATATAGACAATTAATGAATAATTCATAATTTTCCTGTAACTCCTATCATATACCAGCTATTTAAGAATATCTTTCAAATCGTGAAAACCAGCATGCTTTGTCACAATAATAACTTTATCCCCATTTCGAATCACATCATCACCTCTAGGAATAATAATCTTTCCCCGCCGACTCACACAAGCAATCAATAATTCATCTTTTAATGACAAATCCCGGATTTTTCTACCAACCACCGGAGAATCCTTACCTGCACGGAATTCAATTGCTTCTGCTCTGTTGTCAAACATATAATACAGAGTTTCAATATTACTGCCTATGGAGTTCTGCATGGCTCTTACATAAGCAATAATCGTTTCAGATGTTATGTATTTTGGATAAATAACACTTCCTAAATCAAGCTCATCAATCACGTCATTAAATGTAGTCCGGTTAATTTTCGTAATTACTTTTGCATCATTCACTTTTCTGGCATATAGAGAAAGCAAAATATTTTCTTCATCAATACCGGTCAGTGCCACAAAGGATTCCATTTTTTCGATTTCTTCTTCATCTAACAAGTCCTGATCTGAACCATCTCCGCATATTACCAGAGCCTTTGGAAGAAGTACGCTTAATTCCTCACAACGTTTCCGTTCCCGTTCAATTAATTTAATGTCAATATTCATATCAATCAATTGTTTTGCCAGATAATATGAAGTTTTTCCACCACCTACAATCATGCAGTTTTCAACCTGATGATTATTCATTCCTATTTTCTTAAAAAATATCTGTGTATTGATTGGTGTAGCAATAAAGGACACTAAATCCATTTCCTGCAATACAAAAGAACCATCCGGAATCACCAGGTTATCATCCCGTTCCACACCACAAATCAGAAGATCACAATCAAAATCTTTATTGATATTTGCAATTTTCCGTTGGTCAAGAGGACTGCCTTTTGCAATTTTAAATGTTACAAGCTCCACATGTCCTTTTGCAAAGGAGTTAATTTCAAGTGCAGTTGGTAAACGCAATAATCTTGCAATCTCTGTAGCAGCTTCTAACTCCGGATTAATAATTAATGAAATTCCAAGCTGCTCTCTGATATAAATTAACTCTTCACTGTAGTCCGGATTGCGGACTCTGGCAATGGATGCACAATCTCCCACTTTTTTTGCAATAGTACAGCATAATAAATTTAATTCATCCGATTCTGTCACTGCAATAATCAAATCTGCCTGTTCAATTCCAGCTTCCATCTGTATACTATAGCTGGAACCATTTCCCACAATACCCATTACATCATACACACTTGTTATTTTTTGCACAACCTCTGCATCGGTATCTATAATTGTAATGTCATGTTCTTCCTTGCTTAATTGCTCAACAAGAGTTGCTCCTACTTTTCCACAGCCCACAATAATAATCTTTAAGCCGGAAACCTTCTTTGAAAATGGATTTTTCATGGTAATCTCCCTTATTTTTATCAATCTTTGTAACTATTCTCCATTCTTTCATCTCAATGTTGTACTATTTTGAACAGTCACTAATTCTTATATTTGAGGCGGCTGAATATCTATGTAGCATTACCACCTCAGTATATACTACTTCAAATCGTGACAAGTTTCAACTACTTTGTTACACTGGCACAACGTCACAAAAAAGAAGCAGGAACTCAATACCTGCTTCTTTTTTTGCAAATCTATTATATATTTTTACTTGCCTGCTTAAGTCTTGCCATAGCTCTTGCTAGGGATGCCTGGGAATGATGATATTCTACGATACTCTGCTGCTGGCGAAGCTGTTCTTCTGCCCGCTCTTTTGCTTCCTGTGCCCGTCGTATATCTATTTCGTCCGGACGTTCCACGGTATCTGCCAGTAGAAGCACACGGTTATTTACCACCTGAACAAATCCTACTCCGGTGATTGCCTCATGCATATTGCCTTCTGCATCTTCAAATCGCATTGCTCCCACTGATACCGTAATCATCATATTTTCATGATGTGCCATAATTTCACATTCACCATCATAAGTTGTAAAAATCAGCTTTGTACAGTGTCCTTCATAGAAGGTTTTGTTTGCTGCTAATACTCTTAAACTAAACGTATTCATACGCAAACCTCCTTTTATGCTTCGGCAGCTGCAGCCTTTTCTTTTACATCTTCAATGGTACCTACATTAAAGAATGCCCACTCCGGATATTCATCCATCTCACCATCAATGATTGCTTTAAATCCTTTGATTGTCTCCTGTAATGGCACATATTTACCTGGAACACCGGTAAAGTTCTCTGCCACATGGAATGGCTGGGATAAAAACTTCTGCACTTTTCTGGCTCTGTATACAGTCAGCTTATCCTCGTCAGACAACTCTTCCATACCTAAAATTGCAATAATATCCTGTAATTCTTTGTATTTCTGCAAGATTTCCTGCACACGTCTTGCTGTCTCATAGTGTTCCTCACCCACTACATCTGCCTCCAAGATACGTGAAGTAGACTCTAATGGGTCTACAGCAGGATAAATACCCTGTTCTACAATCTTTCTGGATAATACAGTTGTAGCATCCAAATGGGCAAAAGTAGTTGCCGGAGCCGGGTCAGTAAGGTCGTCTGCCGGCACATAGACAGCCTGAACAGATGTTACAGAACCGTTCTTTGTGGAAGCGATTCTTTCCTGTAACTCACCTACTTCCGTTGCCAATGTTGGCTGATAACCAACGGCTGACGGCATACGACCAAGCAATGCGGATACTTCAGAACCAGCCTGTACAAAACGGAAAATATTATCAATAAATAAAAGTACATTCTGGTGCTGCTCATCACGGAAATATTCTGCCATGGTAAGTCCTGTCTCTGCCACACGCATACGGGATCCTGGCGGTTCATTCATCTGACCAAACACTAAAGCGGTCTTATCCAACACACCGGATTCCTTCATTTCTGCCCACAAGTCGTTACCTTCACGGGAACGCTCACCAACACCGGTAAAAATAGAATATCCACCATGCTCTGTTGCAATGTTGCGGATTAATTCCTGTATCAACACAGTCTTACCAACACCAGCACCACCAAACAGACCAATCTTACCACCTTTTGCATATGGTGCTAATAAGTCGATTACCTTAATACCAGTCTCTAAAATCTCTACTACAGGGCTCTGATCCTCAAAGGATGGTGCATCTCTGTGAATCACCCAATGTTCTTCATTTTCCAGTGATTCTCCACCGTCAATGGTGTCTCCTAATACATTAAATAAACGACCTAATGTTTTTTCACCTACCGGAACTTTAATTCCTGCTCCCGTTGCTACTACTTCCATGTCTCTATGTAGTCCTTCACTGGCCGATAACATGATACAGCGAACAACATTATTCCCTAAATGCTGTGCCACTTCCATCACACATTTCTTACCATTGTTATCTACATAAAGAGCATCTTTAATGTACGGAATATTATTGTTCTCAAATTCTACGTCAACAACAGGTCCTGAAACCTGAATAATTTTACCTTTTACCATATAGCGTACCTCTCTTAATGCTTCACTTTCTTTTTCTGCGCCTTAGCACCACCAATAACCTCTGTAATTTCCTGGGTAATGGCAGCCTGACGTACGCGGTTAAATATGATTCCCAATTCCCGCAGCATATCATTTGCACTTTTTGTAGCCGATTCCATTGCCATCATGCGGGCATTCTGCTCACTGGCATAGGCTTCCACCAAAGCACCATATACGTAACCGGATATAATATTTGGCACTACCATGTCGCAGACTGCCTCTGGTGAAGGAACAAATGCAATCTCCTCCAACGGCACATCAATCGGTATGTCCCCTGCATGATAATCTGATTTTTTAAGAGGTAAGAGTTGTGACATTTCTGTTTCAGCAGCAACTGAGCTTACCATCTTTGTAAAAATGATATACACTTCATCTAGTTGTTTTGTCTCATATAAATCCAGAATAAATTCAGCGATATTTCTGGCCCGGTTCTGAGTAGGATTCTGAATGGTGTACTGAAATTTCATATCAATCTGCACATTCTTCTTTTCAAAGTAATGATATCCTATCTGTCCTAACACAAAGAGCATATTATTCTTTCCTTTTCCTAACTGCTCCTCAGCCATTTTAATAACATTATGATTATAAGCACCAGCCATACCCTTGTCTGCTGTTACAACAATATAGCCTCGTTTCTTCTCATTCTCCGGAATTTCCTTACGTTCATCAAAATACTTATGCTCCACATCCGGAATATGTCGAAGAATACGTGACAACGTTGACTGAAGGGTATAAAAGTATGGCTCTGTGTCCTCAAGACTTTTCTTTGCCTTTTTCAACTTAGAAGAAGAAATCATATACATAGCATTTGTAATCTTCATGGTATCTTTAATGCTTTTTATTCTGTCCTGAATTTCCTTCGCGTTTGCCATATTCATCTCCATTCTGCCACTTTAGCGGCATAAAATCAGCCAACAATTAGGATATTCTGTCTATATACTCTTTTGCTGCCTCTATAATTTTTATTGTCAATTCTTCTGTCAATGCTTTATTTTCTTCAATCTCACGACCAATTTCAGGATGTGCTGTATCAAAGAAATGAAGCATGTCCATCTGACATTTCTTTAAATTCCTTACATCAATATTCACAAATAATTTGTTATTTGCGGCAACTAATGTAATTACCTGCTCATGAAGCTGTAATGGACGGCAAAGTGGCTGTTTCAACAGTTCCATTAAGCCTTTACCATATGCTAACTGGGCTTTTGTTCCCTCATCCAAATCAGAGCTGAACTGGGTAAATACTTCCATTTCACGGTACTGTGCCAGGTCAATACGCACACTACCTGCAGCTTTTTTCATTGCCTTTGTCTGTGCAGCTCCACCTACACGGGATACTGACAAACCAACATTTACTGCCGGTCTCTGGCCGCTGAAGAACAGGTCGCTTTCTAAGAAAATCTGTCCATCTGTAATGGAGATAACATTGGTTGGGATGTACGCAGATACGTCACCAGCCTGTGTCTCAATAATTGGCAATGCTGTGATGGAACCGCCACCTAATGCATCATTTAACTTCGCTGAACGCTCTAACAATCTAGAATGCAGATAGAATACATCACCCGGGTATGCTTCACGTCCCGGTGAACGTTCCAGTAACAAGGACAAGGCACGATATGCTACCGCATGCTTTGACAAATCATCATACACAATCAAAACATCTTTTCCGTTATACATAAAATATTCTGCCAGTGCTGTACCGGAATATGGTGCAATGTACTGTAAAGAAGCCGGATCACTTGCTGTTGCCGACAACACAATTGTGTAATCCATTGCTTCATGCTTTTTTAATGTATTTACAATCTTTGCAACGGTAGATGCTTTCTGACCGATTGCTACATAGATACAGATAACATCCTTACCTTTCTGGTTGATAATGGTATCCGTTGCAATGGATGTCTTACCCGTCTGTCGGTCACCGATAATCAACTCACGCTGACCGCGTCCGATTGGGAACATAGAGTCAATTGCTAAAATACCTGTTTCCATTGGCTGATTAACGGATTTTCTATCTACAATACCCGGCGCATCATTTTCAATTGGACGATAATCGGTACTTGTAATTTCTCCCATTCCATCAATAGGCGCACCTAAAGCATCCACGATTCTTCCAACAAATGCATCGCCCACAGGGATACCTGCTTTTTTCTTTGTACGGGTTACTTTTGTACCTTCCTTGATACCCTTGTCTTTACCAAGTAAAATACATCCGATTTCGTTACGTCTGATATCCTGAACCATACCCTTTACGCCGGTATCAAAGATTACAATTTCGCCATACATCGCATGATCGATGCCATATACAGTAGCAATACCGTCACCTACCCAGATAACGGTACCCACTTCCTGGTCTTTT
Source organism: Lachnospiraceae bacterium (assembly GCA_045122835.1). Lineage (GTDB taxonomy): Bacteria > Bacillota > Clostridia > Lachnospirales > Lachnospiraceae > JBGVMW01. The sequence goes on along the minus strand of JBGVIB010000005.1, from coordinate 2,869 downwards.
GACATTGTATCATAATTCTCTATTTCACTTTTTAAAACTGAAATGATTTCTTCTGAGCTGATAGAACTCAAACATCTCACCTCCTGGTCAATCTCTGACGCATTGATTTCAAGCGGCCTCTCAGGCTCTTGTCAATCTCATGATTGTTCACGCTTAAAATAAATCCGCCTATCAGACTTTCGTCCTGTATTAATTCAAGTCTTGCTTCTTTTGCCTGATACTGCTTGCATAGATAGGTTTTGAAACCTTCTATCTGTGCAGGCTGTGGTTCTGTTACATAATATAATTTTGCAGTTATGATCTTATTTGCTTTATAATAGCAGCCAAAATAACTGTCAAATACATCTAAAATTTCATCCATATGCCCATTGTCACTTACTTTTTTCAAAAAGTTCACAACAATCTCCGGATATCTGCCATCAGCAAATAATTTATCAATGATATGCCGCTTACTTGCAGCAGAAACTACAGGATTTTTTAAAGTATCCATTAATTCTTCTGAATTTGAAAATATGTTCTGAAGCTCCATAACCACTTCGTCAGACACTCCTAATTCAAACAAGACTTTTCCATAATTTATACCTGTCTGGGTCATAGGCATACCTCTCTATTCGTTTATGGATTATAAAAAGTTCATTATACATTTACTTCTGACAAGAACTGATCAATCATATCCTTATCTGTCTCTGCGGAATTCTTAGTACCGGCAACCTTATCCACCGCCATGGCTACTAAGCCACCTATTTCTGATTCCATGTCTTTTAATGTCTTTTCTTTCTCCAGGGCAATATCTGCATGTGCTTTATTCAAAATTGATTTTGCACGTTCGTCCGCATCTGTTACGATACGGTCATATTCTGTCTGGGCTTCTGCTCTGGCATTTTCCATAATTTCAATGCTTTTTTCTTTTACCTGCTTCAAGTCGTTCTCATACTGATCCTTTAATTCCTTTGCCTGTGTTTTTGTTGCTTCTGCCTCGGCAAACTGGGATGCAATCAGCGTGTTACGCTTTTCAATCACACTCATGACCGGACCAATTAAGAACTTCGTCATCAGAAAATATAAAACGAGAAGGTTAATTATGATACAGACAATGTTTACAACGTCTAATTTTAACACCTTGTCCGCCTTCCTTTCTTTGTGTTTTTCCTGTTATGAGCCATACAATTCACCTGTATAGCGCCTTCAAAATAACTCGACCGAAGCACTCACTAGCCAAGGAAGAAGATAATTAATACTGCGATAACGAAACCGTAAATAGCAGTTGCTTCTGCCAATGCACAGCCTAACAGTAAGTTCTTAGAAATCTTGCTTTCTGCTTCCGGCTGTCTTGCAATGGCGTCTACTGCCTTTGATGTAGCCACACCAATACCAATACCTGCTCCAATACCTGTTAATACTGCAATACCTGCTCCTAATGCTACTAAACTCATAATGTTATCTCCTTTACGTTTTCAAATATTTTTTCATTGTAACTATTCAGTACCCTCATAGTTACGAGCCAAAATCCATGCAGAATCACCTACGGTGATGGATTTTGGCCTGCTGCCACTACGTTTTCATACGGACTGTGCAGTTCAGCACAGTCCTGTTCTGAATAGTTACTTTTCATTTCAACTACTATGTATCAAACTATAGTTAAAATTCTGTTACTCAATGCTTTCTCTGATAAATAATGTTGTCAGGAATACAAATACATAGGCCTGTATCAATCCATCAAACAAATCAAAGTACAAACAAAATGGCACTGGTACAACTGCTGGAACCAGCAATTTGATCAGCTCCATTACTACAAATGCACCTAATACGTTACCAAAAAGTCGCATACATAACGACAGCGGTCGTATAAATATCTCTAAAATATTAATTGGCGCAACAATGGGAACCGGTTCTGCAAAGCTTTTTATAAACTTCTTCGGTCCCTTGGCAGCGACAGAGGACGCTTCAATTAGCACAATACTCATGAGTGATAGTGCAACTGTCACATTCATGTCTTTTGTTGGAGACTTAAAGCCAAATATACCTATGATATTGGCAAACCCAATAAATACTGCTACTGAAATGAGATAAGGAATATATTTCCGTCCTTCTTTACCAAGCAAATCTTCGAAAAATCCCCAGATCCAACATATTGCCGCTTCTAACAACAACTGTCCTTTCCCTGGATTTTCTACTTTCAGGTTCCTTACAAAGATGATAGAAAGCAAAAATATCACCGCTGTAATCATGAAAGATACGACTACTGATTCGTAAATCGGTATTCCATCTCCAATGGGAATGGTAAACACTGTTTCCACTTCCAGTTCTTTCAGTAATTCTTCTGCTAAACTTCCCGTAAGTTCCACCCCTTTCCTTATTTTTATTATGCAGTATTTGTGAAATATTTACCCACATGCATGCACTGATTATACACCCATTTTTTTGAATATAGAATTGTTAATTTACATATTTTTAATTAAATTTTTATATTTTTTTCGTCAATCTGACGTACTCATGGTTAATTTGCACAAATATTTTTTCTGTTACATAATACTATAAATCCAATTTTCCTGTTCCTTAAACATAATTCAGGTAATTAGATTTTCTTAAGCCTGATTGGTCAATTTCACACAAATTATTTGTTGTAATATGTACAGGGAGAATCTGGCTCCTTTTGGGCATTAAAAAGTGCATATATATTCTGGGTTGTGGGTCTAGTCATAGTCTCTAGCCGGACGCCGGTGGCAGGTGCAGAAGGTTCCACGCAGACCGAGCCAACGTTCCGGTGAACTAACTCCTAAGTCCGACTAAGACATTCGGGGTGTGGCCCTCATGCCTAAGTCTCCCTAAGGAGTGGATTTCACCTCCACTAAAAGCGGCTCGTGAATTG
>JBGVIB010000004.1:0-3276 GCA_045122835.1 Lachnospiraceae bacterium | reverse complement strand
ATTTGCGAAAGTGATAACCATCCGTAAATTGTCAGAATTGTTTGTGCAAATAGCTGCTTACTACATAGTCTATATTTGACGCGCTCTCGCTCCCTTCAAACGTAGCGGACACTAAGGCTGTAAAATACACAGCCTAAGTGCCGATGTTTTCAGAGGGTCACATATAGACTATGTAGCAAACAGCTATCTGTCACAAACAATTCTGACAATTTACTACCTTGTTGGCGTTTCGCAATTATCTATGCCTCATTAGTGGCTTTTAAATTCGTAGTAATCGTCCCCAAAATTAGGTTACATACAAATATTACTGAGATGGTTAAACGTTAATTCTATATAACATTTAACTATCTCAGCAATAACAACAAAATATGATAGCATTTTATACCGGAGATTTCAATTATTTTTTGAAAAAAACAATCTTAAGAAAATAGAAGATTTTAATGATGACGTTTTTCTTCTGTTATATAACGCATCTTGCCGTCACCGTTCTTAGGTGATTCCCCAACTTCGCTTGCAGTAATAGCAACACCTTGAATCTTATGTCCGGCAGCGATAGCACAAGCACTGCATACCCTTCCGTAACGGATAGAACGACCGCACAGCTCGCATCCGATAAAAACATCAGAATCTTCCGGGATTTCTAAACGTCCCATACGCAATAACTTATTGATGTATGAGAGATCAATCCCCAGATCTTTTGAAACAGTAACAGCAGTTGCCTTTGGGTGTTCTTCTAAATATTCTTTAATCTGACAGAACTTATCCTTCATTTCTTCGCCGCAGACAGTGCAGCGGTAATATCCAATGCCTAAGTATTCTAATGGTGAACCACATTTGATACAGGCAGTAGGCTTATCAAATTCTAATTTTTTTTGAATTTTCTTGCCCATTCATTCACACATCCCTTCTTAAAAGTAATATTCCACTCGTCATATAAGATAATTATAAAGAACTTTAAAAAAAAATACAACGCTATTCAAGAAATTTTTAAGAAATTCTTCAAGCATTTGTCTGGGGAAATGCGTATAATGGAAAAAGACAGTAAACGTTGAAAGTTTATGCCGCTAAAGCGGGGGAATGGAGATAAAAATGAGAAAATCTACAAAGTACTTAAAAATACTGACAAATATTATACTGCTGATAGCAGTGGTATTGGTATTAATATTTGCATTGCCGAAGGTATTGGTATTTTTTATGCCATTTGTAATTGGATGGATTATTGCATTGATGGCTAACCCATTGGTAAAGTTTATGGAAAAACGATTGAAGATTGTGCGTAAACATGGTACTGTGCTGACAATTATTATGGCTTTGGCATTGGTAATACTTGCATTTTATGGAATAGCAGCGGGAACCATTCATCAGGTACAAAAAATTGTGGCAGATGCACCGGAACTTGCAAATAGCATTATGGAGGATGCTCATAGAATTGGAGAAAAACTTTCTGTGATTTGTGAGAAACTTCCAGAGGGCATTCAAGGTAGCATAGAATCTATGGAAGCATCAGCAGGGGAATATGCAAAAGAGCTGGTATCGGAGATAAGTGCACCGGCTTTTGATGTGGTTGGTGGTTTTGCCAAGAACCTTCCATCACTGCTTATTTCGGTGATTATGTCTATCCTGTCAGCATACTTCTTTGTGGCAGACAGAGAAAAGATTATGGCATTCTATAAACAACATGCACCTGCAGCAGTCCAGAAGTATGCAAGTATGATTATTAATGATTTTGTCCATGTAGTAGGTGGATATTTCTTGGCACAGTTCAAGATTATGGTTGTAATTATTATTGTTTTGCTTGTAGGATTTCTAATATTGGATGTGCCTTTTGCCATCCTGTTAGCGGTATTGATAGCATTTCTTGATATGTTGCCTTTCTTTGGGACAGGTACTGCATTGATTCCATGGGCAATATTTGACGTGTTAAGTGGTGATTATAAGACGGCAATCGGACTAGTGATTTTGTATGTGTTGTGCCTTGTCCTGCACCAGGTATTGCAGCCGAAAATGGTGGGTGATACCATAGGCTTAGATCCTTTCCTGGCGTTGATTTTTATGTTCATTGGCTGGAAGATAAAGGGATTGCTTGGTATGATTATCGCAATTCCTATTGGAATGATAATCATCAACTTCTATAAGGCAGGTGTCTTTGATAATCTGATTAAGATGTTTAAAACTTTAATACGGGACTTTAACGAATTCCGTAAGTGGGAAGAATAAATTTCTGGAAACACTTGCAATATCAAGGGGAATTTGATAGAGTAACAAGTAAAGTGTGAAGCCGGCTTAGGCTTAAATATCAATAACCTGGAGGTAGAAAATGGTTAAATTATACGATGGTGGTGCTTATTTGGTAAACGGCACAGAATTGATTGCCGATACACAGGAAGCATCAGAAATTTTAAAAAGCAAATTAGGAGAGGCTCCGGCTAAGGAAGAAGCAGCAAAAAATACAATGGCTTATGATATTTTAGCTGCACACAATACTTCCGGTAACATGGAGAAGCTTCAGATTAAGTTTGATAAACTCACATCCCATGATATTACTTATGTAGGTATTATCCAGACAGCAAGAGCTTCAGGATTAGAGAAATTCCCAATTCCTTATGTTCTTACTAACTGCCATAACAGTTTATGTGCAGTAGGTGGTACTATCAATGAAGATGACCACATGTTTGGTCTTACTTGTGCAAAGAAGTACGGCGGTGTGTATGTTCCACCACATCAGGCGGTTATCCACCAGTATGCCAGAGAAATGTTAGCTGGCGGCGGTAAGATGATTTTAGGTTCTGACAGCCATACACGTTACGGTGCATTAGGTACCATGGCAATGGGTGAAGGTGGTCCGGAACTTGTAAAACAGTTATTAAACAAGACTTATGATATTAAGATGCCGGGTGTGGTAGGTGTTCACTTAACAGGAACTCCTATGCTGGGCGTAGGTCCTCAGGACGTTGCTTTGGCAATTATCGGTGAAGTATTTGCTAATGGTTATGTAAATAACAAAGTAATGGAATTTGTTGGTGAAGGCGTATCTAACTTAAGTGCTGATTTCCGTATTGGTATTGACGTTATGACAACAGAAACCACTTGTCTTTCTTCTATTTGGAGAACAGATGAAAAGATTAAAGAATTCTATGATATTCACGGAAGAGTAGAGGAATACAAAGAATTAAATCCTGGACAGGTAGCTTACTATGATGGAATGATTGAAATTGACTTATCTACAATTAAGCCAATGATTGCTATGCCATTCCACCCAAGCAACACTTACACCAT
>JBGVIB010000003.1:0-16303 GCA_045122835.1 Lachnospiraceae bacterium | reverse complement strand
TAATCATTCCCAACAGGCTTGGTAATTTCATTTTTGAAAATATCCATCCCACCAGTAGCCCGAACAGTAAAATAATAGCAATACTTGTTAACATATAATCCTCCTTTAACGCAGGAACTAAAAAAGCCGACAGTTTCTGCGTAGTTTTCGCAGAAGCCATCAGCATAATTGCGGTTTAGGGATTATTACCCAAGGGAGTGCCTCATTCCCAATGTTGATATTATAATACTTTTTCTTCTGATTCACAACAGAAAATTCAAATTTTGTATTCTCTCCAAATTAAAATTTGTCGCTTTGACAAACTCAAACATTTTCTCGTCCTTCTCTAATATAACACCCTTCTTGAATTGCTGAAAATGTTGCTATCAGTATTTGTTTTTCTTGCAATATGTTTTTTCATCTATTCACCCCCGAAACTTCAAATCTGATTATCTCTCTACAACAATTGTAAGCAATACCAAATCATCATCACCTAAATTCATAATGCTGTTTCAGACGCTTCAACAAGTTTTCAGCTTCTCCTACATAAACAGCATCATTCCCATCATCTTCTTTGCAAAATAAAAAATACTAATTTATTTTGAATATACTATCTGTGTCCTATAATATACCTCTGCTTTTTCTCTATGCAAAATAACAATTCCGCGAGCCTCTAACTTATCCAACTGTTCATCGAAGGTCAATGGTTTTCATATCCATAAAATCTCTCCTTAACATAAAAAAGCTGAGCACAAGACTCAGCTTGGTCCCCAATGTCCAAAAGACTTCGTTGTTCTTCTAATCGGATGTCTGATAACCGTCTTCCAATTCCTCCACATCTCGTATCAAAAATTCATTTCTCATCTAATTCCCTTCATTCAAGCATTCCAAAATAGGTGCAATATATTTTATATCAGATATATCATAGGATGAAGAAATCATTTTTATCATAACCTCATCTTCTTCTGTCTTATTCTTTTTTGCTTTTAACGCCTTAATAAACATCTTCATCATCAACTTTGATTTTGTCGACATTTTCTCGTAATTAAATCCACCAGGACAATAAAACACGTTTACTTTGTTCATTTCATCCTCACTAAAATTCTTCTTGAGTGCAGGTTCTATCTCCGGATTCTCTAACGGACTTCCGCCAACACAAAATGCTATGAGTTTTTTACCTTCCCATTTATTTATATTTCCTTTAAACCAGCTAAGCTTGCTTATTCCGCCTGCACATGCCCAGCCACCATAAATAATGGCATCATAGCTATCAAGGTTTTTTTTCTTAACTTCGCTCAATTCATAACAGTCTGCACCACTTTTTTCAGCTATCCATTCTGCATATCGTTTTGTAAAACCTGTTTGCGAATTATATATTACTATTATTTTCATATCTTAAAAGTTCCCTTCCATTCTTTTTAAATTTTCTTCTATCTTTGAAATTATATGATAAGCACTATCAACTTCCTCGTCCGAAACACCTTCAAACAAATATTTCAAAAAGTCTGTTTCTTTTTGTTGATATTTTGTAGCCATAAGTTGTGCCTGCTCTGTTAAGTATACTCTTTTTTTTCTCTTATCTTTGGAATCAACTGCTAAATGAACCAATTGTTTCTTTTCTAGGCTGTTCAATATCTCTTTTACATTCTGCCTTGAACATCCCATTGACCTGGCCAATTCATTTGCAGTTGGTGCTTCATCGGGATAAAGATTCATACATGCCAACAGAAAAAACTGTTTACAGGTAATTTCATCGTAAAACGAATCTCCTACCGCTTGAAGTCTATTATGAAATGCAAAAAACAACCCAAATAAAGCATACTTGTGATCCATCATTTGCAAAACATCAGATGCATTCATTGTTTCTCCTCCTATTTATGCAATATATTGCCTATTTAGATTATACAACTATCTTTTTCCTAAGTCAACTTGTTTTTACACAAAAAGCCGGGACTATTTTCCCAGCTTTAATGTATTCTCCATATTTAAATATTTTAGCCTTATCTTCCCTTCTAATTTCTTTTTGCTTATCGGTTTTGAACATCTTTTGACATCTATAAATGTGCCCCATTCTTCCTTGTGTCCTGTAAATCGTTTCATGAAACTGGCGTAGCAATATTTACATCCATGGGGACAGCCCTACATAGTTCACGCTCCAAACCGGATTGCCATGTAACCATACCACTTCCTCACCGACAAAACATTCTCCACCAAAATAAGAATCAAGATAGGTAAATCCACTGCTGCCAAAGACACCCTTCTCCTTCTAACATATCCAAAGAAAATTCCCATATAAACAATCTTTAAGCATATCGTTTTAATACTCTTGTTATTTTTTTCTTAATGGATTTTGGCATAGCCTGCTTATCCTGCCCTGCTCATACACATTTTCCGGCATACTTCATTCCGGATGTTTTAAAAAACTCTTTCATACTTCTAATGGTTCCTGTACTTTGTCCACACAGGTAAGAAAACGGCGCTGGCGTATTACATGATGTTAATAGAAAATATTTTTGACTTTTAGATAATCTTGCTTTGGGAAATGTTTTTGTTTCTTCCATTGCCACACCTAACAACCTGTCAAATATATTCTTAACTACTGCCGGTATATTTGCCCAATAAACAGGTGCCGCAAGAACTACCATATCACACTCTTTAATTAACCGACTAATTTCCTGCGCATCATCTTTCTGTACGCAATTTCCAGTTTTAACACATACTCTACACCCATTACAATAACCTATACGTTATTCATATAGGTTTACAAATTCAATCTGCCATCCTTGTTGTCCTGCAATTTGTAAGACATACTTAAGCATCGTTCCTGTTGCCCCGTCTTTATGAGGGCTTCCCAATAATGCAAATAACTTTTTGTCCATTACTATTTCCTCCCCTCAATTATCAGCGAATTATAAAGCATATCAAATCCGTATAGTAAAAATTCGCTCTTTGATTTTTTTAGATGTTGTGTAATATATTCTTCTTTATTTGCAGCAAGTAAAATAGCCCCTGACAACATTCCCCAAAAAGAAAAAATTGTTGGCAAAATCTCAATATCGGAACGTATCTCTCTATTTTCTATTCCTTTTCTCAAAAAAGTACACAGTAACTCGTTTATCCTCTCGCCAACCAAAAATGTTTCCTTTTCTTCTGGCAAAAAATGTGTTGTTTCAAAATCAATGTTGATTGTTTTAAGTAACATACCAAAATAAAATGGATATTCCTCCTGATATTCTACTAAAGCATTGCAGATTTTTTCATAACATTCTTTGGTATTACTGCTACTTTCCAATGCCAGGCTAATGTAATCGTGCAATTTCTGCATACTTTCCAACACTAATACACTGATAAGCTCCTCCTTGTCCTTGAAATATACATATAAGGTCGCCTTGCTATACCCTGCTTCCTTTGCTATATCATTCATTGATGTATTCTCTATTCCCTTTTTCATAAATAACTGCTCTGCTACCATTGATATATTCTTCCTATGTACACTTTGTGGTTCCTTTTTTCTTCTTGCCATTTTATTGCTCCTTGTTCATATAATTAAACCAATGGTTTAATTATATGAACAAAAGTAATTTCTGTCAAGAGATACCGTTACATAGAAATATATCGACATGACTAAACAGTTATTACCAGTGTCAAAAACTACATATAAAACCAACGGTAGAAACCGGCACCATCACGATTTTCATTTATACCTTAATTTGTGCTGTCATAGCTGATATAAATGCCGCTATGTTCCGGTTGGATTTCATTCCATTTCGATACAAATAATTCAGAGATTTTTCTGTCATCCCAGATTTTTTCGGATTCATATTTTCATCATCAATCCTTTTCCCAATGCATACCCTCTCTGTCGATAAATTTTTGTACCTTCCGGTCGCTCTATAACGATATCTTTTCTAATCATATTTACCAACTCGCACTTAGTTATGTATATAACAAATTTATGGAATATATGTAACTATTCAGAACAGGCCTGTGCTGAACTGCACAGTCCGTATGAAAACGTAGTGGCAGCAGGCCAAAATCCATCACCGTAGGTGATTCTGCATGGATTTTTGCATGTTATTATGAATGTAATTCATAATAACATTGGTAACCTATGAGGGTACTGAATAGTTACGAAGATTTGCATTTAAGTAGATATGAGAAATGTAATTGTTATGCACCGCATGGCCTACATAAAAATGTAGAAATTGCCATTGTAGTCTAAATGGTTACAATACGGAAAAATAGGAGAAAAGAATCGTGAAGACAGTAACTGTAAAAGGGATAGAGATTGGAGATGGACAGCCAAAGGTATGTGTGCCTATTGTTGCATCTGAGGATAAAGCTATTTTAGAGATGGCAAGTCGTCTTAATCATAGCGAGGCTGATATTATAGAATGGAGAGTGGATTGTTATTCAGAAGTAAAAAATCTTCAGAAAACAATAACACTATTACAGGAATTACGGGATGTGTTGCGCGAAAAACCACTTATATTTACATTTCGTTCCATTATAGAGGGGGGAAACGCACAGTTATCAAATGCAGATTATTATGCATTGAATTGTGAGGCGGCAAATTATGCAGATATCGTGGATGTGGAAATTATAAGGGATGAAGCAACGGCAGCTATGTTGATTGCAGAGCTTAAGGATAAGGGGGCTTATGTATTAGGTTCTAATCATGATTTTTCAGAGACTCCGGAAGTAAAGGAAATTGTGTTACGTTTGTGCGAAATGCAGGATTTAGGTGCAGATATTGTAAAGATTGCTGCTATGCCTAACTCACCAGCAGATGTCATTACTATGCTGACTGCAACAGAAGAAATGCAGAGTCAATATGGAATCGTTCCTTTTGTGACAATGTCTATGGGAGCACTGGGTAAGATTACGCGTGTGGCAGGTGAGACATTTGGCTCTGCTATTACATTTGCAGCATTAGATGGTCAGGCGTCAGCACCAGGTCAAATGTCATTAGATGAGGTGAAATCAACACTATCCATGTTACATAATTAAGAAATGGCGTAACTATTCAGTATCAGGACAATACAACCTCGTATTGTCTTGTACTGCACAGAACGAATGAAACTTGCAGGAATTTAAAATAGAGAGGTTTATGAAATGTTTCAATTTAACATAATGCTGATAGGATTCATGGGGGTAGGGAAATCTAGTATTTCTAATTGTCTAAGAAAAAAAACAGGAATGAAAGAAATTGACATGGATGCAGTGATCAGCAAAGAAGCAGAGATGCCAATTACAGAAATATTTGAAAAGTTTGGAGAAGAACATTTCCGAGAATTAGAAACATCCTTGTTGGAGCGATTGCAGGAAAAAACAGGATGTATTATATCATGTGGCGGGGGAACGGTTCTTAGAAAACATAATGTGGAACTAATGAAGAAGCAGGGAAGGATTGTGTTGTTGACAGCAGAGCCGGAAACCATATATGAGCGTGTAAAAAATAATAATTCCCGTCCTGTGTTAAATGGAAATATGAATGTGGAGTATATAAGAGACTTAATGGCGAAAAGGCAGGAAGCCTATGATTCTGCAGCAGATATCCGGATTTCCACGGATGGAAAAAGTCTTGATCAGATTGCAAATGAGATTGTTTCTGCATTAGAAAAATAAAAAAGTAGCAAGGTGTGCTAATATGCCTTGCTATTTTTTTTCTTTTATGCTATGATAGATGAACAGCATTCGCTGTATTCTATTATCGTTTTATTCAGATTTACCCTTTGAAGACTGGAGAATACATGGAATTTAAAGAGTTTACTGAGGTTATTTGCAATTTAATTCAAAATCGTTTAGAACTTTGTAATGTGAGTTTGGAGGTGGTGACAAAAAATAATGGTGTAAGACTACATGGCATTTGTATACGTGAACAGAACAGTAATATTGCACCTACAATTTATTTAGAGGAGCATTATGATTCCTACCAGAAAGGTATGTCTATTGATGAGATTGTATGGAACATTTGCCACCAGTATCAGGCATGTGAGAGAGGAAAGTTTCAAGCAGTTGAAAAACTATTGGATTTTCAGTATATGAAGCCGATGATAGCTTACAAGCTGATAAATTACGAAAAAAATGCAGAGCGGTTGAAAGAAATGCCATATGTATTGTTTGAAGATTTGGCAATCGTGTTTTATTGTATGCTAGATTGTCGTTTTGGGAGAAGTGTTACTGTACCAATTACAAATCACCATATGGAAGCATGGGATTTAGATACAGATGAACTGTATCAAATTGCACATAAAAACACGCCGCTGATTTTGCCTTCGGCGGTATATGATATGGACCATGTTCTAAAGGAAATTGCAGCAGAGGTGAATAATAAAGATGTATCTGAAATGATGCGAAAAAGTCAGGAACAAAACGGAGAAATGATGTACGTGCTGACTAATTCAAATAAAAATCTGGGTGCCTGCTGTATTTTGTATGAGAAGCTGTTAAGTGATTTTGCCAGCGCATTAGGAAAAAGTTTCTATTTATTGCCAAGCAGCATACATGAGATGATTCTTTTGCCGGATACAGGGCAAGTGATGGTGGAGGAATTGCTTCTTATGGTGAAAGAGGTAAATACTACACAAGTGGAGCCAGAGGAAATACTTTCTGACCATGTATATTACTATTCCAAGGAAGCAGAGACTCTGATTATGTACTAGTGTTATCGTATCACGGATATTCAGGTCAACCTCCTTGCCTGATTTTCCAGCAGACTGAGTTGTTTCCAATCAGCGATGCCACCACATTGGGGTGAAATTTGCTATAAATTTAGCACTATAGTTCACTACGTCCACTAAATTTATAGCAAATTCGCCACAAAGTGGGACATATATCATGCAGAAAGCAATTTGGGAACACGCTCTAGGAGCATGGATACGAGGGGAGTATAGTATAAAACTAACGAATAATCAATATAAGTTTGTGAATATAAAATGTTACAAATAATTTATAAAAAATGTACTAGATTTTTGCATTTGTTTGTGTTATGATACATGAGTGTGTTTGAGAAACATATGTTAGCGTCTGTAGCTCAGTGGATAGAGCATCGGTTTCCGGTACCGAGTTAGCGGGGGTTCGATTCCCTTCAGACGCATTAGTTTTGAGTATATTTTGGTAAAAATTAACCACGAGTTTATGTTTTAATAGTGGTTAAATTTTTTTGCGTAATTTTCGTAGTACGTTTGTATTTTTGTTAATGGATTAATTTTTTGTTTTATGTTAGGAGAATGTACAATGGATATAAATAAGATTATAGATTTCTTAAAGAAAAACTGGAAGTATCTCAGCGGGTCTGTTTTTTTTGTCATTGTTATTATTGTGTTAATACAGTTTTCCAGTGGTGTTGACAAAGAGGTGGATAGCAAAAATGATGATGCCACACAAACTGTTGTAAGTACTACCACGGGTGATACTACAATGGGTGATGCTTTAAAACTTAATGAACAGTTAGAGGAAAAGCCAATTCAGACTATTGAAGATGGTACTGACGTTTATAAAGGTATTGAAACTTTGGTAAATCAGTATTTTACAGCAACTGCAAATGATGATGTGGATGTATTAAAAGGCATTTTAAATCAGATGACAGAGGTGGATGAACAGGAAGTATTAAGTATTAGTGAACGCACAGAAAGCTATGAAAATGTGAAGCTCAGATTGGTGAAGTCTGGTATTGAAGCAAATTCTTACGTGGCTTTTGTAAGCTATGAGGGCAAATATATTGGTGTTGACACATTAGCTCCGGGATTAATGTCATTCTATATTTGCACAAGGACGGATGGAAGCTTATATATTTATAACAATTTGGATGATGATACAAAGTTGTATGTATATACTATGCGTGAAGAAGACGAAGAAGTAGTAGCATTGCGTAAAGAGATACAGAATGCATATGCACAGGCATTAAATTCTGATGCCTCATTGCGAGAATTTGTGGAATCATTGCAGAGTGATTCGCAGACAGCGCAGGCTACAGATTCGCCAACGCAGACACCAGAGCCGACACAGACACCAGAGGTAACACAGACACCAGAGGCAACACAGACACCAGTGGCAACACAGACGCCAGCATCGACACAGACGCCAGCATCGACACAGACACCTGAGCCAACAAAATCACCTGCTGATAATGCTACAAGTTCTGCAAGTGCTGTTGTAGCGTTAGAAAATGTGACTGTCCGCAATAATCCAGACCAGACAGCTGATGCGATTGGTACTTTAGAAAAGGGACAGACAGCGACCAGATTAGGCACAGAGGGCGACTGGACAAAGATTAAATATAAAGGTTCAGAGGGCTATGTAAAGACAGAATATCTGCAGGCCGCAGAAGGTAGTTCGGCTACAGCATCGAATCCAAATACTTTTAAGATTAGAGCCAAAGAAACAGTTAATATTAGAAGTGCCTTGAGTGAAAGTGCAGACCGGGTTGGTGTTGCATACGCAGGAGATACATTTGATTGTGTAATGGAATACGAAGGCGGATGGAGCAAGATTATTTATAACGGAACAGAAGCCTATGTAAAAACAGAATTCTTTGAAAAACAGTAGTAAAGAATCCTCAACGTATAGATACGTTGAGGATTTTTTCATGTGCTAGAGTGTGTTTGAAAAGTCACTCCTGCAAGATTAGCTTTCTGTTGGTAATTTGTATAATTTAGAAGAAATTTTCACTTTGTGGTAAATTTCCGCATAAATGGAAGGTGATAAATCTTCAATATAGTTTGTGATAAAGGATTTTTTGATGCCTTGTGCAGCTACTACATCAATTGCCTTATTATAGGCGATTGCAGCTTCTTCCTGGTTATCATAAGTGCCCACCACATAATCACCATGAATATGGATACGGGTTTTGTACATGGTTTTTTCACCTTGCGTAATTTGTACTACACCAGTGTATTTATTTATAATATGAATATTCTCATATCGATAATCAAAAGAATTACCGTTAACAAACTCATAGTCACGTCCTTCTACAGCGTAAGGTTTGATTCCGTAGCGGCTTTGAATCGTTACTTGCATTCCGAAATCTGACACAAAAAAATGTCCCTGACGCCGCATAATTTTGTGGCTGGAATAATAGAACAGGTCATCTGTATCAAAAATCAAATATTCTGCAGGAGAAAGATAGTATTGAAAAAATTTTTTCTGTAAGTAAATGGGTGTCTTGATATACATGCCATTATCCCGAAAATTAACTAGACACACGGCCTTTTCAAAAGAGAGTGTGTGTAGTCTTGTTGCCAGTACATCAATAGAATAGTCATCATTATTTAAAATAGAAGCAGCTTCTAAATAGGTAAGGTGAGCTTCTTGTTCTGTGGTATAACTGCCAAGACTAATATGTTTATTTTTATAATTGATAGAAGCACGATAGTAAATAGTGCCATCCTTTTTTTGTGCGGAATATACTCCAGGAAGCATATAAATCTCCAATCCGCCGCTTTATAAAGTGTTGTGATACACGTCCAGCGGCAAAAAAACAGTAATCTGCCTTGTTAGCAGCTTAACAAAAAATGTTACCATATGGATATTACTATAACATTTTTATCATATAGTTGCAAATTTTTGAATAAATATTAAGAGTATGATACATAAATGTTTAAAAAATGTTAAAAATAGTTTACGAAGATAAAAATGTCAAATTTACAAGGCAATATGTTTTATGCATAAAAAAGAGGCGAAGTTGATATTATATTTTATAAGAAATGCACCAATGAAAAAAATGCGATGAAAAACTATTGTTAGAAATGACAAAGATAATCAAGACTTATTGACATTAAAGATGTGATTTTTTATAATGCAACATGTCCTGTAAAAAAGAAAGCAGGTCTGTAATATTTGGAAACAACTGCGCAGAATTACCGTTTCCAATTTATTACAAAATGTCGACAACAGAATGTAGAAAGCGAGGCAGAAAAATGGAGACCTTACAAACCATCTTCTGGAGTCTTGCAGGTGTGTTCAAAGGGTTGAGCAAAAGCCTGTATCGAAATGGTGCGATAGTAATGGCTGGTATGTTTGTAGTGGCCGTAGTATCATTTAACTCCAAAGATTTTAGTGCCGGAGGCAAGAATCATGTGGCACATGTAGCGTCTACACAGGAGAAACTGAGCGAGACACAGGGGTCGTCAGATGAGGAAGAGGATGTGGTTGAAGGATTTCAAATTCTTTCAGAGGCATCAGAACAGGATATTGAAGTTAGTCAGATAAATATAGAAGCGGCTGCCACATGCTCAGAGAATACAGTAGTGGAGAGTCTTAGTTTTACCGTGTCAGATGCATCACCTGTTGATAAGGAAGGAGCAGAGCACACTGAACGGGTTCAAGTGAAGCAGGCAAAAGCAGTAGAGAAAGAAAGTACTGCGTCTGTTGAGACAGCGTCAGTGGAAATGGTATCCAGTAAACAGGCACCGGCAAGACAGATTGAAATTAGTGATGCTGATTATGAAGCGCTTCTTAGAATTGTAGAAGCAGAAGCTACCGGTGAAAGCATTGAAGGAAGAATGCTTGTGGCAAATGTGGTGTTAAATCGAGTTGAAAATGATTTGTTTCCGGACTGTGTGGTAGATGTGGTATTTGATAATCGTGGTGGAATGAACCAGTTTTCGCCGGTGAAGGACGGCCGGTATTATGCCGTTACTGTGTCTGATGAAACCATTGAGGCAGTGGAGCGAGTATTGTGTGGAGAAGATGAATCTCAGAATGCATTATTTTTTGCAGCAAGAAAATACGCTGATCCAGGCAATATGGAATGGTTTGATGAAAATTTGCAGTATTTATATACTTGTGGAGGACATGAATTTTTTACTCTAAAATAGTAATGCTTAAGGCGGACCTTAGGTCTGCCTTTTTTATATACTGGGAAATTGCAACGGTTTACTATAGGATGTAATACTCAAAATTTACTAGAGCGTGCTTGAAAATTTTTAGGTAAAAAATCTGGATAAAAACTGCTAAAAACATGCAAAAATAATCTGAAATACATATTTTTTCGTGAATAATAGAAAAATTTTGCAGGAAATGAAAATGAAACTTGCAAAAAAAGAAAAAGTATATTACAATAGCTAATGTTGTGTATAACACATATATTTAGACTAAGAGAAAACAAAGGTGGTGCAGTCATGTCATTGACATTATCAAAGAAAGCAATGGGAGTAAAACCTTCTTCTACGCTTGCAATTACTGCAAAGGCAAAAGAAATGAAGGCAAATGGGGTTGATGTAGTAGGATTTGGTGCGGGAGAACCAGATTTCAATACACCGGACAATATCAATGAGGCAGCAATTAAAGCGATTCATGATGGTTTTACAAAATATACACCAGCTTCTGGTATTAATGAATTAAAGGAAGCAATATGTGCTAAGTTTAAGAGATTTAATAATCTGGATTATCAGCCAAACCAGATTGTAATCAGCAATGGCGGTAAGCACTGCTTATCCAATATTTTTTGTGCATTGTTAAATCCTGGCGATGAAGTTATCATCCCGGCACCATTCTGGTTGACTTATCCGGAAATCGTTAAGTTAAATGATGGTGTACCTGTAATTATCCGTGGAGAAAAGTCACAGGGCTATAAAGTATCAGCAGAGCAGATTCAGGCAGCAATCACACCAAAGACAAAGGCACTTGTATTAAATACACCAAGTAACCCTACTGGTATGATTTATACAGCAGAGGAATTAAAAGCAATTGCAGAAGTAGTAGTTAAGAATGATATTTATGTAGTAGCAGATGAAATGTATGAAAACCTGACATACTGCGGAGAAGAACATATCAGTATTGCTTCATTTGGAAAAGAAATCTATGACAGAACCATTACTTGCAGTGGTCTTGCTAAGGCATATGCAATGACAGGATGGAGAATTGGTTATACAGGTTCTTCTGTTGAAATTGCGAAGTTAATGAGCAGTGTACAGAGTCACCAGACATCCAATCCGAACTCCATTGCACAGAAAGCTGCTGTAGAAGCATTAAATGGTCCTCAGGATACTGTAGAATCCATGAAGAAAGAATTCGATGAAAGACGTAAGTACATGGGTGAAAGAATCAGCAAAATGCCACATGTAACTGCATTAGAGCCAAAGGGTGCATTCTACTATTTCATCGATTGCAGTGAAGTATTAGGTAAGAGCTATAAGGGAACAAAGGTAGAAACAACAATTCAGATGGCAGATATCCTGCTGACGGATTATGCAGTAGCTTTAGTTCCTTGTGGAGATTTTGGTTTTGATGACCATGTTCGTTTATCGTATGCAATTTCTATTCCACAGATTGAAAAGGGTATGGATAGAATTGAAGCATTCTTAAAAGAGCTGAACTAAATAAAAATTATATAATACAATTTAAATAATTTAGGAACGGATGATTTATTTTCAGAGAAGGATAAATCATCCGTTTTTGTTGTACATTTTCAGAAAAAATAGTATTCACTTGTTAATTTTACTGGTAGCACATAGCAAAAGCACTAGGCGTAGCCCGCTAAATCCGTGTGGTGTGTTTTTTTTCGGGTTCGCCTACGGTGAGCATATGGAAGCCTTCTCCATGAACTTCGTTTGATTCCATGATGATTAAGAAGGATTCCGGATCGGCTTCTTTAATAGCAGTCTGAACAAGGTACATTTCCCGGTTATTGCAGGCACATAGAACCACCTGCTTTTCATCGCCCTGATATCCTCCCTGGGCTTTTATAAGTGTAGAACCTCGTTTGCAGCATTCATCAATGATGTCGCAGATTTTCTGTCCATGTTCTGTGACAATCAAGGTTACTTTGCCGGCGTTGATGCCATACATAACTTTGTCAACCACCACAGAAAAGAGATAATTTACAATCATACCATAGATAATACCGTTCATATCGCGAAACAGAATTCCCCCTACGAGTATAATTCCTACATCAGACCAGAAAGCAATTTTTCCAAGAGAAAGATAAGGTTTGAAGGATTTAATTGCCATAATAATAAAATCGGCACCACCAGTAGAAGAATGCTGCATATATATGATGGAATAGCCCAGACCGCCAATTACGCCGGTACAGAGAGCTGCTAACAACCGGTCTCCGTCATAAACTGGAAACAATGGAGCAATATAATCAATAAAAATAGAAGAAATGACCATACAGCGGATGGAGCTTATAAAAAAATTTCTTCCTATAAGCTTATAGCACAAAAGTGCAACAGGGATGTTTAGTATAACGGTAGAAAGCCCAATGGGAATGTTCGCCAGCCGGTACAGAATAATGGATATTCCGGAAAAACCTGTCATTGGAAACTCTGCCTGAACAGCAAAATTATATATGGCAGCAGCAATCAGAATGCTTCCAAGTATTTCCCAGAGAAGTTGTATGGTAAATTTTTTATTCATAGGAATCTCCAATCTGCCTTTGTTGTGGCATAAAAGAAAGATAGTTATTTCTTTTAGAAGTATGGAACAAAAATGGATTTTTCATACTAGAGCGTGTCCCAAAATTCATTCCAGAAATCTGCACGCTCTAGTATATAAAAATTGATGCGTAGGAATTTGAAAGGAAGATGCACTGCACGCTTTGTTCTTTACAGGCACATTTTTCTGCTGTATACTTAGAATATTGGCAACTGTTCAAAATGTGCAATTTTTATGAGGATATTGAATAGTTGCAAATTGTTTAATAAATGGAGAATATAAAAATGGAAGAAGTAAAAAGAATTAACCGTACATTAGAAAAAAAAGGTCATGTAATAGATTTATACACAGACACCATGCAGTTCCCGGATGGCAAGACAGCCGACTGGGATCTGGTGTCACATAAAGGTGCCGCAGCAGTAGTGGCGGTGACAAAAGAAGGAAAGCTTCTGATGGTGAGACAGTATCGTAATGCATTGGAGCGTTATACGTTAGAGATTCCTGCAGGCGGTAAAGACTCTGTAGAAGAACCAGCTATTGCGTGTGCATTCCGTGAATTAGAAGAAGAAACAGGATATCGCACGGAACATTTAGAGCATTTACTTACTTTGAATACAACAGTGGCATTTTGCGATGAAAAAATAGAAATTTATGTGGCAAGAGATTTGATTCCTTCTAAGCAGAATTTAGACGAAGACGAATATCTCAATGTGGAAGAACATGAGTTAGATGAACTGGTTCAGATGATCTATGACAAGAAGATTACTGATGGAAAGACCATGAGTGCCATTCTGGCGTATAAGTTAAAATATGGATGCTAGAGCGTGTACCCAAATTCATTCCTGCAATCTGCACGCTATGCTTTGCGGTAGAATTTGATATAAATTTAGTACACGTAGCCCATTAGGCCAGCATTTTTACACCTGTACTCTCAAAAAAGCATCTTGATCAAGACAGTATACTGTCATATCGCTCTATATCTCGCATATAATTGATATTACTGAGGGGGATAATTGTTATAGTATAATGATTCTCCATCAATAGTTGTCCCCTTAGTAATAAGCAGACTTGTAGCAAAATCCTGCAAGTGGAATGTGAGGTATGGTATGAAACATGGAAAAAATATTTTGCTGGTTTGCTTTGCGGTAGGAATGGCAGTAGGAGCGTTATTGTGTAATTTCTGTTTTGCTGATTACTGCAGCCAGTCCGGCATAGTCAGCGACTATTTTTTAAGTATGGTTTCGGACAATCCTCCGAATGGGACAGATTTATTTTTCTATATTATAGGAAAACGATATAAAGAGGTGTTGTTGTTGGGGCTTTTGGCAGTGACGATATTTGGAGGGCCGGCAGTATGCATTATGACAGCAAAATGGGGGATGAATCTATCCTTTATTCTCTCGGCAGCAGTTATGCGGTTTGGGATAAAGGGGTTGTTGCTGGCATTGGCTTTTTTATTGCCTCAATACATATTGTATGTGCCGACATATACCCGGTTGTATTTGGAAACGATGACCTGCACCTCCGGATTGTTCTATCATAAAGAGGGCGGCCGCACGAAGGAAATCTGTTTACGATACTACATGAATTATCTTGTGTGTGTGGTTCTGATTTTTTTTGGTATCTGGCTGGAAGCATATGTGAATCCGGCGTTTTTGAGGAAGATGTTGGTGTGGTTTTAAAAATTTAATGCAGATGAAAACAATATTGATTGTATTTCGGGATTGTCTATGCCCAAAATGCACAAAGTGAGGAAAAGGAATTTATCATAGATATATTGAGCCTCATTCGGGATGAAATAGAACCAGAAGATGTTGATATGGATAAGATTATTGACCAGATTGAAAAGGGCGATAGTAACTAATGTGAATAATTTTGGGATACCAGATCATATCCCAAATTCATTCCTGAAATCTGCACGCCCTAGAACGGAGCTTATGATGGAACACAATATAGATGAATTTATGGATTACATACAGAATGTGAAGAAAACAGCAAAAAATACAAGCATTTCCTATCACCATGATTTGCTGAAAATGATGAACTATTTATCGGAATCAGACATCCATTCCGTAGGGCAGGTGACAGCCACATCCTTAAATTCCTATATGCTTCATTTAGAAAGTGAGCAGTTAGCACCTGCTACTGTTTCAAGGAATATTGCGGCAATTAAGTCATTTTTTCATTACTTGCTCTATTCAGGAAAAATTAAGGGAAACCCGGCAGAGCATTTAAAGGCTCCCAAAATTCAAAAGAAACAGCAGGAAACATTGTCACAAGAAGAAGTGAACTTGTTGTTAGAACAGCCGAAAGGTGAATCTCCAAAAGAAATCCGTGATAAGGCAATGTTGGAGCTTCTATGTGCAACAGGCATCCGGGTTACGGAATTAATTTCCTTAAAAGTAGAAGATGTGAATCTTGCATATGAATATATTGTTTGTCGTGATGGGGAAAAAGAACGTGTGGTGTCATTTGGTGACAGTGCGAAAGCAGCATTAGAGAGATATTTAGCTCATGCCAGAGATGTCATAGCTATGTCTGATTCTAACTGTCTGTTCCCAAACCGCACAGGAGAAGAAATGAGCCGTCAGGGCTTTTGGAAAATTGTAAAGCATTATGTAGCAAAAGCAGGAATTGAGAAAACAATTACACCTCATATGCTGCGACACGTACTGGAAAAACGTATCGCAGAGCACAATGTATAAGTGAAAAGGTTGAGATATATGCAGTTAAAAATTCTGGTTTGTGTAATTGTTGTATCATATTCGTTACCCGTCCGCGAATTAGCTGAAGGGGCTCCCAGGGGCAACTCAGACTTACACTGTAGGAGAGCCGCTTACTGGCATGGCATATTCCACGCAGACCGAAGCCAACGTTCCGGTGAACTAACTCCCAAGTACGACTAAGACATTCGGGGTGTGGCCCTCATGCCTAAGTCTCCCTA
>JBGVIB010000002.1:0-9540 GCA_045122835.1 Lachnospiraceae bacterium | reverse complement strand
AACCCTAAAAATCGGATGAAATACTACAAAATATGAATTTTTCAAGGTACTATAGGAATGAGGGTGAATTTATTTATGGTTTTGACCCCGGTATCATATATATTTTATGATAATTATTAGGATACTTCAACAAATTTTTCGTCATTTTCATTCCATTCTAATGTTGAAATTACTTCTATCTCCCCAAATCCGGGAGCTAAATAAGGCCGCTCATAAATCATAAGCATTCCATCACTTGTAATTGCTGCATGCATGTCATCCTCCAATTGCAGATCGTCCGTTGTAATATCTTCCCATTTGTTATCTGATATTTTATACAATTGAGCATAAGATGCACTTACTCCTTGGGATTCCCCGGCACATAACACAAATATGCATTTTTGCCCTAAACTGGTAGGAAGATAATAAATCTCCACATCATCACCACGATGTATTTCACTGGTTATGATTTCTCCTGTTCTGGCAGAACACAAGACAGTAATCGTTGTATCTAATCCTGCTACATGAGGCGGATTCGTCAGGACAAATTCTGCCATGATTTCATCCTTATCCGGTGCTGAAAAACTGCCATATGTCAAATTATCCAGACGAATTTCATCTGCTGTCTGAATCTCTGCTGCTTCTATTAATTGTTCTGCCACCTTGTTATGTAATGCATCTAAATCTAATGTAGCATTTTCCTTTGATAGTGTCGCGGCTTGTGCTGTGGTAGCATCTGTTGCTTCCGATTGAGACGTGGTACTATTTTTTGTAAATATTGCACCACTTTCATCTATGATATACCCTTCATTTTCATTTATGAATGAATAACTTTGAATACTGTCACATTCCAATGGACCATTTATTTTCCAGGTTGAGCCTCCATCCTGGGTAGTGTACTCAATATAGGTATTTGCCGCATTTCCTACATATTTCAGTATCAGCTTTCCATTCTGCTTGTCTTCTCCGAAGAAATCCGGCTGATAACTTTCTATGTAATTCACATCTGGTTCACCTTCATATGTTTCTAAAGAAATGCTATTCCATGTTACACCGGAATCTGTGGTACCAAACAGGTAGGTATCTTCACCATGGTAGGTTGTAGAAATATATCCTTCTGAGAAAGCGGAAAAGGAAATTCCAGACGGATACCCTGTAATCTGGTCAGTTATATCAGATACCATCTTATAAGTTTTTCCTCCATCGGTGGTCTGGAATATTATCTTTGTCATCTGACCTGCACCAGGTGTTCCACAGTACAGAAGATATCCATTTTTTTCATCCACAAAACTGATATATGCTGCATTGGCATCACCATATTCTTGATGGGAAACCAACGTCTTATCCCACGTTTCTCCTGCATCTGTTGTGTATTCTATCACTATATTTCCATCTAAGAAATATGTTAGATACATGGATTGCTTATCCATAAAGTATGCACTTACATAATTGTCATTCTGGTTCTTAGTATCTGCTTTTTTTATACTGGAAAAATGCTCAGTTCCAGTAGTTGTATACAGCACTTCGCCATCATCTGTTAATGCCCAGCCAGTCTGCTGATCCAGCATTTTTATCTGCTTTAACAAGTCTGTATTACTGCTTATGTTCTCCGCCTCCGATAAACTACTGGCTTTTTCTGTTGACTGTACTGCACTATCCTTATTTGACTGATTAGCCTTATCGCTCATTAAAAAATGTAAAAGAAAACCTGCAATAAAAATGCAACAGCATATTAGGACTATTACAATGACATTCCTTTTTTTCATTGTATTACCACGCTCCTATTCCTGTTGATGATGTCGCTTCATTTTCATCAAACGTAATACCACTAAAAGTTACTTCTTTTGTTTGATGTATATTCCAACCTGTAAATGTTGTTCCATGTCCCCATCCTGTAGACATAGCTAACCATGTATATGTCACAAGTCCTGCTTCTTTTAACTTTTTGCATGTTAAGCTTGAACCATATACCCCAACAGCATATCCAGCTACTGAAACCATACTACTCAATTTCTTAAAATGTGCTTTTATGTTTCCATCAATTTCACTTTCAGTTGCATCATAATCAACCGCAAAATAAATTGCACCAGAAGTCTGTCCAGCAGATTTTGCCTGACTAATCGCATCCGATGCGTCTGATGCTGCTATTGTTTCACTAAATTTTGAATACGCATTATGTAGATTCTGATATACAACCACCCTCTTTAACCCAGCATTTCCAATTGCTCCTAATTCAGTTGCTGATGTTCTTTTGGAATTACCAGATAAGGAATAATAACGTACTACGAATGTATATCCCTTATTTTTTATTGTACTAGCTATACTTGAAACATTACTGACTGTATCTAATCCTTTTGCCATATTTTATTACCCCTTTCTTTTGCTTGTAAAAAGCCATATCACTGTTCTTTCTGTTAAATTTTCGTTTCAACACTTTTCCATCTATACCGTTTTTGTATCACTGTACACAGTAACTGTTTCTGTTTGTCCATCTGACATAATAACTGTAAATACACTTTTCAAACGATATGAGCCACTGGAAAGACAACTTTTTGTATTTGTGAAGCTTGCATAGAGACCATCTTTCTCATGTTTCCTCCCCCTTCCTTTTATGTCTCTATTTATATAACTGCCATAACAGACATTTTCTGACAAAAATTTTGAAAAAAATTTATTTTTTTTCAACACACACAGAATTAGCAATCTCCATCATTTCTTCTTCCGACAAATTCCCCCATACTTCAATTATATAAGAACCATCATCCCATATAATTTCATATCCATTCTCTACTTTCTCATCCAGTTTGATACAAATGGCTTGGTTACCATGAACAGTACCCTCTGTAACTATGGCATTTTCTGTATTCAATCTTACATTATAATTAGATTTCAAACTCTGGCATATAGATACATACCTATCACCCTTTGTATATTCAATCCAACGGTCTATTGCATCATCATCCCACACTATCCTCTCATACCCAGACATATCGCGCCCAATATCATACTTCTCCAGAATCTCAGTTGGGGCATCTTCATCTTCAATGGACATCATCATAGAATAGGTTGCATGCTCCTCACGGACAAACCTATCATAGACATACCGCACAGTGGCGGCACATGCTGTCAAAAATGCCATAAGCAGTACTGCTACTAATACCAGTCTGAACGTCTTCTTTCTTCTAAACACCTTTGCAATGTTATTTTCCGATGTACAATTCCTCGGAGCATTAGATTCCCTTAGTATCCTTTTCATTTTCTTGCGAAATTTAAGAGAAAACTTATGATTTGGCAAGGATTCTATCTCTGACATCTCCAACTGGTACACCTCATTCAACGCTTTTTCAATAATCAAATGTCCCATCATTTGCCTTCACCACCCTTTCTCTAAACTCTTTTCTCGCTCTTGATAACCGCTTATACACTGCATCTGTACTGATGTGCAGAAGCTTTGCCACTTCTTCCGTTCCATATCCCTGAATAGTAAGCATCAGGACATCTCTGTATTTTGGCGGAAGCAGTTTTAACTGTTCTACAATCAACTGAAAATTGTAATTTTCCAATATACTGTCATCGAATACATCTGCGTCCTCGTCTTCTAAATTTTCATCATCAGTAGTTTTTATTTTTTTCTTTTCGTTATAAATATCGATGGCAGCATTTTTTGCAATAATGTATAAATAGGCTTTTGTTTTTTCCGAATCCACCTTATCTATTTTATACATACACCTTGTCACTCTCATAAATGCCTCATGCACCGCATCCTCTGCATCCGTAGCATTTTTTAAAATGGTATAGGCTGTCTTGTACATAAATTGCTTGTAATTTGCATACAGCTGCTCTAACTTATTTTTATCTTCTTCGCTATCTAACATAGCAAGATATATTTCTAACATCTTATTTCCTTTCCAGCTCATATCAGGAAAATGTCCAGCCTTATATCAATGAACAAATAAAATGCCTTTCATTTATATAACTGTTTATTCCCCGATAATCTGACGTCTTTTTCATAACAATTTATTCTTTTCCGCGTTCATTGTACAACTTTATAACAAAACAGTCAATATATTTGTTATAAAATGCAAAAAAAGCGGATTTCACACATCTTTGATACTGTGAAATCCGCTTTTTTTACATTTTATTATTGTCTATTGTAGTATGCAATGCCATCTGTTGGTTTAAAATACGTTCTTATGTATCCATCTGTGGAAACAATAACCAGCTCGTTGGTACTTTCTAAATAATACACATCATCGCCGTCTTCTGCTTCTAATTTATGTAATACTTTATCTGCATTAATCACTTTGTTGGCACCTTCTAAATACTGCTGAGTGGTGGTATAACCAAATTCTGCTCCATGCTTTTCAAAATGTTCCTGCAAATAACTTGCATAACGGAACTGGTATATTTTGGATGTATCGGCAGGAATACCCTCTGTCTTGGTTGTTCCACAAAGAGTACAAGTATATGTCTTTTGTCCGTCACTTGTGGTGGTAGGAGCAACTGTGATAGTTCCGGTGTTCCATTTATGTTCTTCCTTTTTCGGAATCTCATAAATTTTTTTATCACCACAGATTGTACAGGTTTCTGTCCATTCTCCTTTATTGGCACAGGTTGCTTCCTGTGTTGTTATGCTGACATAACTATGGGAATGGTTGTCAGTAACGGTTATTGTACATTTGTATGTTTTGCCGCTTTTTCCTTTTACAGTAATCGTTGCTTTTCCTACTGCTTTGGCTGTAATTTTGCCTTTCAGGCTTACCGCTGCCACCTTTGTATTGCTGGATGAAAAGCTTTTTATCTTTTCTCCTGTTAATTTAAGTATACATGTTTTTCCCACATCTAATGTCTTTTTTGTAAGGTTTAGATATGGCTTTTTCACTGTTACTGTACATTTATATTTCTTGCCGGATACCTTTGCCGTAATGGTTGTCTTACCAGCTTTCTTTGCGGTAACTATTCCCTTGCTGTTTACCGTTGCTACCTTTTTGCTGCCGGAACTCCATGCTGTTTTCTGGCTTGTACCTGTAATTTTCAAAGTGGTGGTACTTCCAACATACATGGTTAGCTTTGTCTTGTTAATTTTTATATTGTTTCCTGCATCTGCATTTACCGGTAACAATGTGAAAACTAACAAACACGCCAGAAACATGGATAGTAGCTTTTTTAATCTTCTCATAACTTTACTCCTTTTAAACGCGTATTTTGTTATAATTTTACAGTAGTTCCTAATAAAAAGCAAATACATTTTTTCAATCTGCTTAACCGTTTAGTAATATATATGTCTTACATCTCAAAACACGGCATCAGTTCTAACTTAAACAGATTCCTTTTATGCATAGTGTCAATCTTCTCACGCAATGCATCATCCTCGCAAACACCTTCCCGGATGTAGCGGTCTAATGTGGCATAGGTGAATCCTAAATTCTCCTCATCAGTCTTACCACAAAGTCCATCAATTGGCACTTTATCTACTAACTCTGCCGGAAGTCCTAGCACTCTGCCAATGGCTTTTACCTCCGTAACTGTCAGTTTAGAGAGTGGGCTGAAATCTCCTGCAGCATCTCCGTATCTGGTAGAATATCCCACCCAGTCTTCAGATAAATTGCAGGTATTGGCAACACGGCCATTCATGCTCTGGCTTACTGCATATAATGTTGCCATGCGAATACGTGGGGGAAGGTTGGTTTTTGTCTGCTCTGTTGGTGTGATTCCTGTCATACCGCTAAGCAGACCTTGAACCGCTGCTTCAATATTCACTTCATAACTCTTAATTCCAAGGTGTTTCACCAGTTTTTTCGCCATATCAATATCAGCCTGCACGCCACATGGCATCAATACACCAATGACACGTTCCCGTCCTAATGCTTCCACACAAAGTGCTGCAACCACCGAACTGTCTTTGCCTCCTGATATTCCTACAATTGCATTACATCCAGGACCGTTTTCTTCGAAAAACTCCTGAATCCACGCAACGCATTTATTTTTTACTTCTTCTGCTTGAAAATTTCCCATGTGAACCTCCATTTTACCACCCTGGTGGCTTTATAATCAGTTATCCTAAATAGTTACATAAATTTTCACTTATTATTTTCATGTCACTTCTCTATTAGAATTTCCCATCATGTAATCTGCCACGGATTTCCTGCAGACTTTGTTCCTTTAACAACACACCATCCTTAAATACTGTCACCAATTCATTATCCGGATTCTCACAGGCATCTTTCCATGTAAATTCATCCTGATAAGAATATGTTCCATCATTATTCTTTGTAACAACACAACAGCCCTTCTGGGATTTCTTAAATCCACCATCCTTTGGATTCTTGAAAATCGGATATGGACTTTCGTTGATTTCACAGTAGGTTGCCTTTATACAAGAACTAAAGGTATCTCTTGTAAATGGTTTCAGCACTCCGTTTTCTTCAATGCACTGCATAGAGAAAGAACCAACTCCAAGTGCCACATTAGAACATGCAAATCCATTTTCCTCTAAAATACGATAAATTTCTTCGCACCGTTGAACAGTAATAGAATCCCCATAAATGGCTTTTACATGCGGGTCTAAAACCTTATAGCCTTTGCTATTTACCGTACCGCCAAATTCTTCCCACAGCTTAAATACAGTCTTTGTCACTACTTCCACGCAATCACCGGAATCACCACGCATCAGCATACATCCATTGTGTGCTAAAATTTCCTCTTTAATCTGTGGAAGCACATTGTCAATGATATTCCAGTAATCATACGAATCTAACACTGCACTAAAGCTGGTATTTGGATAAATTTCTGTAAGAAGACGTTTCAGAAGTGTCACCTCATCCCCATCTATTGCATAATTGCTGCACATAACGGAATGTTCCGTACTAGGACTACCAAATGCAACCGGCTCTTTTGTGCAATCGCAATTATACATTTGCTCCAAATATGGTATCGTAGGGACGGTTGCCGTATTTAAGAATGACAGACACCAGCCTGCTCCTGCTTTGATAGCAGAATCGGTACATTCCTCCCCACGAAAATCAAATGCACCAAGTGCTTTGGCACGGGGAACGGTATCGTCACAAGTTTTCTCATAATAACGATTTACAATCTCACGATAGGTATAGCCAACGGTCGCGGCAATCATTGGATGCCAGCTTTCCGCAGAAATCAAGCTTTCTAAGGACTGTGGCAACCATGCAAATTCTGGATGTGTGTTGGTAATACCAAACATTGGTACATGCATTGGTACCATGGCTCCTTCCGGTAACGCAATAATTTCAATTGGAAGGTAACCTAATTTATGAAGCTTTTCAATTTTTTCTAATTTGTACGCATCCGCACCTAAAGCTGCATCCATAATTCTCTTGTATTCGCCAACCACTTCTTCAAATGGTTTCCCAAAAAATTCTTCATTAAAATACTCTATCAAATATGTCTTAATAAATCCTTGAAGTCCAAACATCACAACCTTATCCCAACGTTCTACACGGCTCATGCGTGGTGTAAAATAAGATACAGACTTTGTAATATCCTTAGGCAGCATTTCCGCATGGACAGCCTTATAAAAATCAATTAACAACATCGGATTCATTCTATTCATAATCTTCTCCATTCTGCCACTTTCGTAGCACCAAAATCCACCAGATACTTATACTAGTATAGTGTCTTCGAAATAACTCCACTGAATCACTTGTCTATTTTTCTGATTGCGCATGTCAAAAAGCCTCAACGTAGTCCGCTACGTTTTTTGACATGCACACTCAGAAAAATATTCTGCGTGATTCAGTTGAGTTATTTTGAGACGCTATACTAGGTAGCGAAAAATATCTGTGTAAATAACCAGATAACAACATATCTCAGCATCTTAACATTTTATCCTAAGACCTTCACCCTCTCATGGCTCTTTGTAAAAATACTGTTTGTGGTATAGACTTTTTCTACCAAATCCCCTTGTAACAGTTCACCTTCAAGGATAGTATTTTCACAATGGGAAATATATACATACACCTGCTTTGCACCTAATTCCTTCAACGCCTTTGCACTGTGATAGAAGGTTCCTCCTCTGCTACAAATGTCATCTACAATGAGAATGGTGCTTCCCTTTATCAATTCCGTCTGCCCTGACACCTCTAAGCCCTGTATCTGTCCTGTTGTCCAGTCACGTTTCTTGATGCCGAAGACATAAGGACAATCAAACATGGCCGAATAACGTTTCATGGCTCCTTCATCCGGATAAAATAACAGTACATCCTTTTCCTGTGAAATTTCTCTTAAGACTCTTTCCACATATTTTTTAGGAGATTGTATCTCAATGTTGTCAATCAATGCTTCACTTACATAGGAATGTGGGTCTAAAACCGTCACCTTAGAATAACCCAGAGAATTAATCATTTCTGCAAAATATTTTAAGGTAAATACATCCTCTGGTGCTTTTACACGATCCTGTCTGGCATTTGGGATATATGGAAGTTCTAACTCAATATCCTTAATGCCTTTTGCCTGCAAATGTTTCGTAAAAAAATAAAGTCCTACCAGTTCTTCGTTGCTCTCAAACAACCAGGTAAGTATTGCTTTCTCTGTATCTGGTGCTAATTCCTTCATTAACAATGTTCCATCTGGAAAATGATTCAACTCTATCTTTTTCCCATTACATGTAATCATTACAATCCCCTTCTTTCAAAATTAATTTGATCATTAATCATGGTATCATTGCAACCAAAAATTGTATTTATAAGTTACCGCTGTAACTAATATTTCATTCTTATTCATGAATTACTTCAACCTGGCACATTTTCATGGTGGTTAATGCTGCTGTATGGCTTTCTGGTGTTACACCTGCGCAGCAGCTGGCATCTACGGTTACTTTTATTTCCGGATAGGTGGCCTTGATTATCAGTGCATTTGATACCACACAAATATCTGTACACAAACCAATAATTTCTACTTCCTCTAAATTATACTCCTTCCAGTTCAAATAGCCGAATGTTGGCTTATTAATGTAAATTGCTTCTGGTACTTCTAAGCCTTGCTGTATCTGCCAGCCTTCGGTTCCTTCGATGCAATGCTCTACCGGAAGATATCTGCCTTCGTTAGTGTTTAAATAATCTTTCTGGTGCGTGTCTCTTGTAAAGATAATCTCATCGCCATTTTCCTGATATTCGGCTATCTTTTTCTTTACATTCTCAACGATTGCCACTGCTTCTTTGGTGCCTAAGGCACCATCAATAAAGTCCTTCTGCATATCTATCACTATTAATGTCTTCTTCACAACCTCTACCTCCGCTTTGTTATTATCTTTTTGATAATATCTAATGTTGGTATTATCTTATTACTATTTTAATAATATGTCAAGGGGTTTTGTGATTTTGTAATAAAATTTTATCAGTGATTGGAGCAAATCCTGGCTTGTGTGTTTAATCATAGTCGCTGACCGGACGCCGGTGGCAGGTGCAGAAGGTTCCACGCAGACCGAGCCAACGTTCCGGTGAACTAATCTCCTAAAGGCTAATAAATTAGCCTCGTCCGACTAAGACATTCGGGGTGTGGCCCTCATGCCTAAGTCTCCCTAAGGAGTGG
>JBGVIB010000001.1:0-2931 GCA_045122835.1 Lachnospiraceae bacterium | reverse complement strand
AGCGGCAGGTGGACTTTCCCAGGCGGAGATTGCAATTCTTTTACAGAATGCGATGTTTATTGCGGGAATTGCAACATTAATTCAGTTATTTCCGTTATGGAAAGTCGGTTCAAGACTTCCGATCGTTATGGGGGTTAGTTTTACCTTTGTAACAGTACTTTCTACAGTAGCTGCGAATTACGGTTATCCAGCGGTAATTGGTGCAGTTATCTGTGGTGGTGTTTTTGAAGGGACACTTGGTCTCTTTGCAAAATATTGGAGAAAGATTATTTCCCCAATCGTTGCAGCAACAGTTGTAACAGCAATTGGATATTCCCTGCTGACAGTAGGTGCGAGATCCTTTGGCGGTGGATATGCTGAAGATTTTGGTTCTGCAACGAATTTGTTATTAGGTACCATTACATTAGCGGTATGTCTTGGATGGAATATTTTAGCAAAAGGCTATTTGAAACAGTTATCTGTATTAGCCGGCTTAGTAGTTGGATATATTGCAGCAATTCCTATGGGAAAAGTTGATTTGTCAGTAATTTTCTCAGAAGGAGTTGTATCGTTACCTAAGATTCTTCCATATGCACCAGAGTTCCACATTGGAGCAATTTTTTCTGTAGCAATTATTTTTATGGTATCTGCTGCAGAAACAATCGGGGATACTACAGCCATGGTTTCCGGTGGATTGAACAGAGACATTACATCGGAAGAAATTTCAGGTTCATTGGCATGTGATGGATATGCTTCTGTAATTTCAGCATTATTTGGATGCCCACCAGTAACATCATTCTCTCAGAATGTTGGTTTGATCAATATGACAAAAGTTGTAAACAGATTTACAATTGCAACTGGTGCAGGATGTATGATTTTAGCAGGGTTATTACCGCCAGTTGGCAATTTCTTTGCTTCTTTACCGGAATCGGTATTAGGTGGATGTACAATTATGATGTTTGGTACAATCATGGTGTCCGGTATTGAAATGCTTGCGAAAGCAGGGTTTACACAGAGAAACATTACAATTGCAGCATTATCACTTTCAATTGGTATTGGATTTACAGCAGCCAGCGAAATCGGATTATGGGGAATTTTTCCGGAAGTAATTCAGTCGGTATTCTCTGCAAATGTTGTAGCAGTTGTATTTGTTGTGTCAATTATATTAAATTTAGTTCTTCCTAAAAATATGGAAGTAGAGAAACTCGATTAATAATATTAAAAAAAGGAGATAGTGTAATTAGGGCTAACATTTGTCTGGATTCGGAAAGCGTTCCCTTACAGCGGCAATTTAGTCTAGTGACGAATAGTTTTCTTATATTCCGATGGAGATTTTCCAACGACCTTTTTGAATATTTTCGTGAAATAGCAGATATCAGGGATACCGCAATACTGCGCAATGGTCTGTATCTGCATATTTGTACAGTTTAATAAAAATATAGCGTGTTCAATGCGTTTACCGGTCACATACTCAGTGAGTGTTTGACCGGTTTCTTTTTTGAATATGGTAGATAAATAACTTGGATTGACGTGTAAAAATCCAGACAGTGTGCGCAGTGTCAAATCAGCTGCCAAATCGCTGTCAATCTGTATTAAAACTTTACGAACCAGTGTAGAATAACCATGCATGGAATGATTTTTTACAAGTAACGTGTATTTTCGAGCCATTTCTTTGATGAGTGCAGTGACTCCTTTTTCAGAGGTCTGCAGTTCAATTTTTTTTGCATATTCAGAAGATAACTTATCAATATGTATAGGATGTACAGAACCATTTTCTGCGGCTTTTCGAAGCAGTGTATTCATAATAATAGCATAGTTTTTTGCGTTTCTGACACGATCTGCAAGGCGTACTTCAGTACCTTCGATATTAATCATATTTACATACATTTCAATTTTATGAAGCTGTCCATGGGAGACAATCTGCATAAATTCTGCTTCTGCGTTGAATTTATACTCAATATGTTCCATAGAACGAAATAGTCCTTTTGTGTCATAATCATAAGCTGTAGCGGAGGGATCATCAGTCGGTAAGAGATTTTCCAGTTCTACGATGGAAAATGTATCCATAGACCCCCAAATAGTAGAAGCAAAGGTGTTGATTAGGTTAAACAGGAAAGCAGAGTCTGTCAAAAGAGGTACTTTTTCATAGGAGCTTTTAAAGTAAGGATAAATTTCCGGAGAAATATGAAATTCTTGTATCTTATTCAGAAGAATCTGTTCAGTCCATGGGACTAATGTATAGGGACCGACCAAGAGGCATACGTCTGTAGTTTCGTGCAGTTTCAATATGAGATAATTAAAAGAAAATTCATCAAAAGCCTTATAAATAATACGATCTTTGCAGTTATGGCAAAAATTTTTGATATAAGTGATGTAATTAATATCAGAATAGACCAGTTGTCTGATACCAAAGTCATGCAGTTCAGCGTTTTCAAAGGGTTCTTGTAAAAGCGCTGTAGGAATGTGCATATTTTCCAGAATTTTTTGTAAAAATTGAAGTTCTGCCAGATGGTTCATGATTTTATCCTCGCGTAAATTATTAAGTATATTATTGTAGAAAAATTAGAAAAATACAAGAAAAAATAAAAATATTACAAATATAATAAAAATAATCATCACGATATGTATTGCAAATGGAATAGTATGAGCTCATCAAAGTTATAGCTAATTATAAGGAGAGAGAATCATGACAAACAAACACACATTCCGTCCTTTTGGATGGAAAGATAAAGTTGGTTATATGCTCGGAAATATTGCCAACGACTTAATGTTTATTTTTGCAAGTTTATACTTACAGGTATTCTACACGGATGTTCTTGGAATCAATGCAGCACTTGTAGGTACAATGTTCCTGGTTGCAAGAGTAGTTGATGCATTTACAGATACAGCAATGGGACGAATTGCAGATAAAACAAAAGCTACAAAGAATGGTAAATTTAGACCATGGTTACT